>CAYVVR010000015.1:0-16630 GCA_964454655.1 uncultured Planctomycetaceae bacterium
GTAAGGAGGTTTGGGACACGAAAACCGGGTTCCGGACTGTTGGGCAACGGCAGATCGAGTTTGTGTTCCTCGAAATATTCTCGAAGCTCGCGTTCCGAGGGGGCCTCGATCTGATCGACGAATTCTTCGACATCGACGCCGCACAGCTCGATACGAGCCTTCTGGCGTAAACGCAGGAAGTAGTCCCAACGCTGGACCGGCGTCAAAGCCCCCAACGAAGGATAAAATTGGTCGCGAACCAAGGCGGCGGCCAATTCACGACGCAGCAAATAGAATAGGCGCCCTTCGCTCATGCCCATGCGTTGAAGGATGGCGACGACGTCGTCGATCGTCAGTTTTTGCGACTCGCCGGTTGCCAATTCGGTGATGTAGGTGTTGATGGCCTCGTCAGAGATGCGTAATCCCAGCTCATCGGCTTTTTGGGCGAGCAACCAGGCATCGACGCATCCTTGTTCATCGGTTTGGCCCAGCGAAAGCCGGTCCACCTCGCGAAGGACGGTCATGTAATCGCCCTGCTTCGAGGCCACAGATTCGGCGAGCAACTGGAAAAATCGCCGCAATTGCAGCCGTTCGCTTTGGAGGAGGCGGAGATCCTGCTCGGTAAGGTTTCCGTACTTCTTCGTGCGAACGACGACCGCCGTCGGGCTCTGGCTGCTTCCGCTACGGCCTAAAATCTGGAGAAGACTGGGCAGGACGACGAATCCACCCATTGAGAGGATGACCAATCCGACCATCAGGATGGTGGCATTCTTACGAAATACCTTGAAAGGGCTTGCCATCTTGTGCAACCTACCGGTGTTTACTGGAGATGCGATCCATCGTGAGAGCCGTTCCCTTCCCGTGGGCCGCTAGTGCCGACGGGCCGAAACGGACACACTGAATCCGGTCATTCTAAAACCAATCGTGGTAATTGCAATGCCAACTGACTTTTCCGTCCTATTCTCGCAGGAGCCCGGGGGATTGGTTTTGGGGTGGTGCATGTAGCTTTCTGGAGGGGTGTTTCCGGTTGCGGTTCGGACCAATAAAGTGTATTGTGTCGCGATTGCGTATCGCGGCAGGACGAAGATCTTCCCGTTTTGGGGAAGGAAGCCTCGGCGTAGGAGTTAAAGGGCGCCGAAAGGAGATACACGGCGCGTTTCCCTGCCATCCGCTCGCCCGATCGGGTGGGAGCGAAGAAATTCGCCCGTCCACCCTAAAGTTGTAGCGCATGATGGTGCTGAGGGGAAAGGATGGATGTCTCAGTGCCGACGTGCAGGACGCACGCACGATACAGTGGCGGCGTTCCGTGGCATGCCGAAAAGGAAAGAAAGGATGGATTCCCCCAATAATGGGGGCAACCGGCTATGGCAAAGAAATCGCAAGCGACACAAAAGCTCGTCATCGTGGAATCACCCGCCAAAGCGCGGACGATCAGTCGTTATCTGGGATCGGAGTACGTCGTTGAGGCGAGCATCGGGCACATTCGCGATTTGCCGAAAGGGGCCAAGGAATGCCCTGAAGAGATTCGCAAAGAGCCGTGGGCCCATTTGGGGGTCAATGTCGAAAAAAATTTCGATCCTGTTTACGTGATTCCGCGCGGCAAAGGAAAGCAAGTCAAAAAGCTCAAGTCGCTGCTTCGCAAAGCCGTCGAATTGTACCTGGCTACCGATGAAGACCGCGAAGGAGAAGCGATTAGTTGGCACCTGTGTCAGGTTTTGGAACCCAAGGTGCCCGTGCGACGGCTCGTCTTTCATGAGATTACGCGCGAAGCCATTCTCGAGGCGCTGAAGCATCCTCGCTCCATCGACGAGCATCTCGTGAAGGCCCAAGAGGCGCGACGCATCGTCGATCGTTTGTTCGGTTACGAAGTGTCGCCCTTGTTGTGGCGAAAAGTTCAGTCAAAGCTCTCGGCCGGTCGCGTACAAAGCGTCGCCGTGCGGTTGATCGTCGACCGTGAACGGCAACGCATGAAGTTCGTGCGGGCAAGTTACTGGGATCTTGCGGCCAAGTTTCTGACGGCCGCCGACGAGTCGCTCGCGGCAAACTTGATCGAAGTCGACGGCCGACGCATTGCCGGGAGCGGCGATTTCGATCCGAATACGGGGAAGCTCAAGTCGCAAGAGCCGTTGTTGTTGGATGAGAAGGCGGCGCACGAATTGGCGGCACGTGTGACGGCGTCGCAGCCGGTGGTGAAAGATGTCGTCGAAAAACCCTTTGTGAACCGGCCGTATCCGCCGTTTACGACAAGTACGCTTCAGCAGGAAGCCAATCGCAAACTGGGCTTTACCGCACGGCGCACGATGGACGTCGCCCAACGGTTGTACGAGACCGGGCATATCACGTATATGCGAACCGACTCGACGAACCTTGCGGATGTCGCAATCGTCGCTGCGCGGGATCAGATTCGCAGCCTGTACGGGAAGGAGTATCTTCCCGAAAAGCCCCGCGTTTATCGCACCAAAGTCAAGAACGCCCAGGAAGCCCACGAGGCGATTCGTCCTGCGGGGCATCCTTTTGCGCACCCCGAGTCGTTGAAAAACGAACTCGGGGACGACGAGCTGAAGTTATACGAGCTGATTTGGAAACGGACGATGGCCTGTCAAATGGCCGACGCCCGCGGACGCCGGACCACGGTCACCATCGATGCGGACGGTGTCGTGTTTCAAGTCAGCGGGAAGACGATCGATTTTCCGGGATACTTGCGGGCATATGTCGAAGGTGCCGATTCTCCGGAAGCCGAATTGGCCGACCGCGAAACGATTTTGCCGCCGGTGAAGGTCGGCGACGCGTTGCGGGTCGAAGAGGTCGTGCCCAAGGGTCACGAGACCCAACCGCCGAATCGATACACGGAAGCTTCGCTCACCCGCACGCTCGAAGAATTGGGAATCGGGCGGCCGAGTACGTATGCGTCGATCATCGACACGATTTTGGCACGCAATTACGTGTTCAAGCGAGGGAATGCGCTGATCCCCACATGGACGGCGTTTGCCGTTTGTCGGTTGTTGGAAGAGCACTTCCCGGCACTCGTCGATTACGGCTTTACCGCTCAAATGGAAGACGAGCTCGACGCGATCAGTCGCGGCGAGTTGGAATACCTGGACTATTTGCGGGAGTTCTACTTCGGGAACGATCGTCCGGGCTTGAAGCAATTGCTCGAGAACAAAGTGTCGGAAATCGATGCGCGATCGGCCAGCACGATTCCGATTGGAAAACCGGCCGACGCCGGGCCGGACGACCCGGAGATTCGCGTCCGCGTCGGGCGATACGGGCCGTTCTTGGAATGGGGCGACCGCCGGGCAAGCATTCCCGATAAGTTGCCGCCCGACGAATTGACGGTGGAAAAAGCAATCGAGTTGTTCGAGAAGGCCGAAGAAGGCGACAAGCCGATCGGGTTCTGTCCCGAGACTGGGAAGCCGGTTTACTTGAAGATGGGGCGTTTTGGGCCTTACGTGCAACTAGGAGATGCCGACGGCGACGAGAAGCCTAAGAACGCCTCGTTGTTAAAAGGCATGAAGCCCGAAGACGTGACCCTCGAGGCGGCGCTCAAGCTACTGAGCCTACCGCGAACGCTCGGTACGCACCCCGAGACGGGCGAACCGATCGTGGCCCAAAATGGTCGATTCGGTCCCTTCATCAAGTGCGGCGACGAGACCCGCTCGATACCCGCCGACATTTCCGTTCTCGATATCACTCTGGAACAGGCCTTGGAACTGCTGGCCAAACCGAAAACGCGAGGGCGTCGGCGAAGTGAGCCGCTTCACGAGCTGGGTGAGTCACCGGTCACCGGGCAGCCGGTACGAGTCATGGATGGACGCTACGGGCCGTACGTGACCGACGGAGAGACGAACGCGTCGCTGCCGAAAGGCACCGATCCTGCGACGGTGACTCTTGAGCAGGCATTGCAATGGCTGGCCGAAAAAGCGGCTTCTAGTCCGCCGAAACGGAAATCGGCCAAGAAAAAGAAGGCTGCCTCGTCGAAGGCTTCCGCCAAGAAAGCCAAGGCGACCAAGAAGAAATCGTCCTGAGTCGCTTGGAGTGTCGGTACCGGCCGCCGGGGCATCACCACGCTCAGGGAAGGTCGTCTTCGCCGACGGCGACGGCAAAGGCCGTGGCGTGTGTCCGGCAATGGGAAATGCTGATGAAGACGTGCGAGATCCCCCGTCGTTTCGCAGCCGCTTGGGCACCGCCGGAAAGGTTCACGATCGGCTTTCCGCCCGGTTGATTGACGATTTCGATGTCGCGCCAACTGATCCCGCGGACCCATCCTGTTCCCAAGGCTTTCAACACGGCCTCTTTTGCGGCCCACCGACCGGTGAAATGTTCGGTCGCCTGCTTGCGATTCGAGCAGTAGTCGATTTCGGTCGGGGTGTACACCCGCGAAAGGAAGAGTTCTCCGTGCCTTTCGATCATGCGGGCGATTCGTAGGCACTCGGTGATGTCGGTTCCAATTCCCAGCACGTGCATAATGGATGTCAGATTGCGTAGCGAGGGGTGGCGGCTGGACTCAGTAGCGTTGATTATCCCTCACGAACGGCGGGCTGACAACGGCGACGAGGCCGGCGGCATGATCGTCCGAAATCCACGCACGGCACCAAGTCGCAAAATTGGGTGATCTCTCGCCGCCGAAGGCCGTGAAATTGCCGAGTTTTCGGCGACGAAAGGCCCCGAAATCATCGTGGTTGATACAATGAAATATCGCTGTCGGTTTTGCCGGGCAAAATTGTTGTTTTGTTCGCCGAATCGGTTTGCCGAGAATCGGGGCGGGGGGCTGTTTGGGAGATGTGCCGAGAACGATGTCTGACGAGCTGCCTTTGATCGACGGATTTGGGCGAATTCATGACGACCTGCGGTTGTCGGTGACCGATCGGTGCAACATCCGGTGTCGATACTGCATTGCCGCTAAGGTGGCTGAATTCCGGCCGCGGGAAGAGATACTTTCGTTCGAGGAAATCGAGCGGTTCGTTCGGTTGTGCGCACGTTTGGGCGTATCGAAAGTTCGCATCACCGGCGGAGAACCTCTTGTTCGAAGGAACATTTGCGGATTGGTGCGGCGATTGGCGGCCATCGATGGGATCGACGATTTGGCGATGACGACCAACGGTACGTTGTTGCCCAAATTTGCACGGCCGTTGCGCGAGGCGGGGTTGCAACGGGTGAACATCAGCCTTGATACGCTGCGCGAAGAGCATTTCCGAGAAATTAGCGGGCGTGATCTCTTGCCGATGATTCTCGAGGGAATCGATGCAGCGATCGAAGCAGGCTTCGCACCGATCAAACTGAACGCGCTGGCCATACGGGGACAAACGGAGGAAGAAATTCCCCGACTTGCGAAGTTTGCTCGCGAACGCGGGCTTCAGTTACGCTTCATCGAATTCATGCCGCTCGATGCACCCGGCGAATGGCGGCCGGAGAAAGTCCTTCCTGCCGATGAGATCTATCGAATCATCGATCGTTCGGTGGCGAAGCTGGCACCGCTCGCGGAAGCAGAAATGGACGGTCCGGCGAGGGTTTTTCGTTACCGAGACGGTCAAGGCTCGGTCGGAATGATTAGCACGGTGACGCATCCGTTCTGCGAACGATGTAGCCGTTTGCGGCTGACCGCCGATGGAAGGATTCTCAACTGTCTCTTTTGCCGAGAACCGGTCGATGTAAAATCCTTGTTGCGCGGCGGCGCGAGCGACGTCGAGATAATGGAGACCATTCGCCGGGCAGTGCTCGCCAAACGCCGCCAACATGGAAACGACGAAGGTGTGTTGGCCCGCGGAGAGCGGGCGATGAACGATATCGGTGGATGAGAACGCTGCGGGAAGCTGCCGTGTCGAGAAAAGAGCTTTCCGACGTTTGGTCGCAGGAGTACCGACATTGAGTCGCAAGAAGCGGTGGTATGATGCGGGGCTGCGTTTTGAATGCACCGGGTGTGGTGCGTGCTGCACCGGCGAGCCGGGGTTCGTGTACGTGAACGATGCCGAAATCGCGGCTTTGGCGGAACGCTGCGGAATGCCCGTTGCCGAGTTCGAAGCGAATTTCGTCCGCCCGATCGGGCACGGGAAGAGTCTGGTCGAACGCCCCAACGGTGACTGCGTTTTCTTCGATCCGGTGACGAAAGGGTGTCGCGTCTACGATTTGCGCCCTCGCCAATGCCGAACCTGGCCATTCTGGAATTCCAATCTGGTCGATGAGTCCGCCTGGGAAGATACGTGTCGAGGGTGTCCCGGCTGCGGACGGGGGCCCCTGCACGACGCGGCCGAAATCGACCGTCTTCGCAACATCATCGACGTGTGATGCTCTTTGCCCCCTTCTGCCGACGTTAACCCCTGCCGGTCGATCGGCGCGCGCCACCGATGACGAGCAGATTGCACGGATTTTGCAGGCTGGTTGAAGTTTTCCGGATATGCAGCCGATAGAGAATTACGACGGCAATCCGCACCGTGATCCTGTCGTGGTTTGCGCGTAACTTGTGAAATGAAAAGGGGTTACGCGATTTGTCGATGGGTGTGGGCGGGCTGTCCGTCGTAAGTTCTTTGACAATAAGGGGTTGCGTTGTGTTTCCTCGGGGTGGGGGATCGGAGTGTCGCCCGAGGCGGCGACGCGAGGCTAGCGCTCCTGCGGCGGGGACGCATCCGGCCTCGAATGTCGGCCGCTTGACATTAGTTGTTGGTGCGTCTACACTTGGAGCGTCTCGGCTGTGCCGCTTTCCGGTACTTTCGGCCCCTGGGAAAGTCGTTTTGGGAGCATAGACAGTGACCAAGAAAGAGATCGTACGGACTATCTCGGAAGAGCTGGGGATGACTCAGCTTCGAACGAAGGAAATCGTCCAGAAGACGTTCGATGCGATCATCGAGGCCCTGGTCACGAACGGCAAGATCGAGCTGCGGAATTTCGGTGTCTTCAAAGTGAAGCTACGCCAGCCGCGCAAGGCAAGAAATCCCAAAACGTCGAAGCCCATGGATGTTCCGGCGAAGTTCGTGGTCACGTTCAAGCCGGGCAAAAAAATGGAGGAGCGAATCCGGCAGCTCGAGCAGCAGCAATTGGCCGAAAGCGGCAAGCTGGCGGAGTTCTCGGAAGCTGAAAGTAGCACGCCGGCGGCTCAGTCGGAACCTTTGCAGCAATCTGCCGGGCAGCAAGTCTCGGTCGGTGAAGACAACGGCCGGGAGGCTTCCTCTGGTTCGGCAGTAGCCCCCTCGGCCGAGGCCTCTCTCGGGTAAATCAGGGCCATTCCGAAGCTCTACGGCGGTGTAATCGGCCACTCCCTTCCCGCTACTCTCCGATGAAGTACGGCGCAACCCCTTATTGCCGATGGGGTAATGGTACGGATCAGCGCGCCGGCGATCGGCTCGGAGCGCAATCGGAACGAGTAGTATTGGTGGCCCCGGTTTACGGCTCGGGGTCGACTCGCGGCGGACGAGTCGCATAACCCTTTGGGAGTTGGTCATGATTCGCAAACTGTTCTTGGTGGTGGCGCTCGGGTTGTTGGTCAGCTCGACCGTCGGGTGCGTCGTGCCGATTTACTCGGCGGATCCTGCCCGGCGAACCCAGCAACTCATCTTCACGTCGGAGAACCTTCGCTTGATCCTGGATGAATGGGAACGGGCCTGGATGCTCGATCATCCGGATCAATGCACCCCGTACCGTACGCACGGTGGTGTGATTTGAGCCATTTGGCCGCACGCGTGTAACGGCGAACGCCTTCGCCGTTTGCGGTAGTCGACGAAACAGGATTCCCAAGGGTTTGTGCCCGCCCGGTCCATTCGGCCGGCGCGGGCATTGTTTCGTTGGTGGGCGACGCGCGAGGAACATCGGGCGCAGACGCGAGAGGGGAACCTGCCCCTGTGAGCGGTTGTCGACGGAGCCCGGCGTTGGTACATTGGGCGTTTCCGTGCCGGAAATTCCCGGGAGATAAAGACTTGTGCCGTAGCCAAGCCGTCGCCAAACGACGGGATTGGGGATGCCGAACGGGAATCATTTCCCCGCCAGCGTGTTGGGCACTATTCGAAAACTGGAAAGCGTCTTGGAATGCGTGACGTCGATTTGTCGGTTCAACTCGGGCGATTGCGATTGAAAAACCCGATTCTTGTGGCATCGGGGACTTTCGGCTATGCCCGAGAGATGGCGGGGGTGGTCGAGTTGGGGCGTTTGGGGGGAATCGTTCCCAAAACGATCACTCGCGAACCTCGCGTCGGCAATCCGCCGCCGCGAACGGTCGAAACGGCCTCGGGCTTGCTGAACTCGATCGGGTTGGACAACGACGGCTTGGACCAGTTCTTGGCTGTCAAATTGCCATATTTGAGGGGGCTTGGTTCCCCTGTGATTGTTAGCATCGCCGGCCGGTCGATCGACGACTTCCGGGGGCTCGCGTCATGTTTGGCAGAACAAGACGGTGTGGCGGCATTGGAGCTGAACATTTCGTGCCCGAATGTCAGCGGCGGGGTCGATTTCGGTACCGATCCGGGGTTGTGTGAATCGGTGGTGGCGGCGGTCAAAGGTGTTTGTGGGGACATGCCGATATTGGCGAAATTGACCCCCAACACGTCGCAGGTTGTCGAAATTGCGAAGGCCGCCGAAAATGGAGGTGCCGATGGGATCGTCGCCATCAACACGTGTCTTGGGATGGCGGTCGATTGGAGACGCCGAAAGCCGCGTCTTGGGAATGTGTTGGGCGGCTTGAGCGGTCCGGCCATCAAGCCCATCGCGTTACGGATCGTGTTCCAGGTTTCCCGGGCGGTGAGTGTGCCTGTGATCGGAGTCGGTGGTATCGGCTCTTTGGACGATTGCATGGAGTTTTTCGTCACCGGGGCCTCGGCGGTACAAATCGGGACGGCGAATTTTTATCATCCGCGAGTTACGATGGAAATCCTCGACGGGCTGCCGGATGCCGTAGCACAGTTGGGGGCGACGGCGTTGCGAGATATCGTCGGTACGATCGAATTGCCGCAACGTTGACACGCGTGTAATGCGATAAGCCTGCATCGACCTGAATTGCATAGGTGGAAGACGAGAAGCCAGGAAAGCAAACAGCCATGAGAGTTCTTTCGGGAGTTCAGCCGACCGGGCGATTCCACTGGGGAAATTACTTCGGCGCCATTCGGCAGTATATCGAATTGCAAGAGGTTGCCGACGAGGCCTACTATTTCATCGCCAACCATCATGCCTTGACGACGATTCGAGACAAGGAATCGCTCCGTGGGTATACGCTCGATGCGGCGATCGATTTGTTGGCATTGGGATTGGATCCGAACCGAGCGACGTTGTTCGTTCAGTCCGACATTCCCGAGATTCCCGAGCTGTGCTGGATCTTGATGACCCAAACCCCGATGGGGCTGTTGGAGCGGTGTCATGCCTACAAAGACAAGAAGGCAAAAGGGTTGGCGGCCGACGCCGGGTTGTTCACGTATCCGGTTTTGATGGCCGCCGATATCTTGGGCTACGACGCCGATACCGTGCCGGTCGGTGAAGACCAGCTTCAACACATCGAGGTTTGTCGCGATCTGGCGGGCAGCTTCAATCACCGGTTCGGCGAAACGTTCGTCCTGCCGAAGGCAAAAATCCTCGACCGCTCGGCTCGCGTACCGGGAACCGACGGCGAAAAGATGTCGAAAAGCTACAACAATACGTTGCCGATCTTCGAAGAGCCGGGACGACTGCGCAAGATGATCATGCGCATCGTTACCGATTCGCGGCCCATGGAGGAGCCGAAAGATCCCGATACCGATCACTTGTACCAACTCTATTCGTTGTTCGTCGACGACGCCGCTCGCGAGGCGATGGCCGAGAAGTATCGCCGAGGTGGCTTCGGCTACGGAGAAGTGAAAAAAGCACTTGCCGAAGTGGCTTGCAATTACTTTTCGGAAGCGTGGGAACGCCGTAAGGAACTGGAAGCCAAGCCGAACTTTGTGCGCGAAGTATTGGGCGACGGGGCGCAGACGGCACGCCGAAAGGCGTCTGAAGTGCTGCGACGGGCCAAAGAAGCTTGCGGGTTGGCGTATTGAACGCCCGGTCAACCGATAGCGTTGCCTTAAGCGGAGAGATCCGGGAAGCTCGCGTGGACACTTGTCTGGAAGAAACGTCGAATCAACACGGCACGCGAGGCGGCCGATTCGTTTGGTGGCCTGTACTCTTGTTGCTGTCGCTCGGCTTGGGTGCGGGAGTCGGCTACGCTGAATGGCTGGTCGGCCGGTATTGGGCCCCTTGGTTGTTGCTTCCGGCCCTGACCGGGTTGGCAGGCGGAATCGTCTGGTGCGGAATGGTGCGCCTAATGCCCGTCGCCGGTCGACGAGCGCTCCTTTGGACAGCGGCCGTTATTGCACTAGGGGCAACCGTTCTGGCTCCTCATTGGATGGCTTACCGGGAGTTACAGGCTCAAATCACGCCCGAAACCCAATTGATCGCGAAAATGACGGCCTCGACCGAAGAGCCGATCATTCCCGAGACGTTCGGTGAATTCTTGGCGTGGAGTGCGAAGCGAGGACGGTTCATCGGGCGGCAAAAAATCGTCGGCGTATGGGTGTGGGCAAGTTGGGCACTGGATGCGATTCTTGTGGGCGTTGGGTTTGGCCTGCCGGTTCGCGACTTGATGCGGAAACCCTACTGTCGAACGTGCCGTACCTGGTTGCGTCCGATTCTTGCCCGAAACCTATCGCTTCGCGAGGCCGAACGGGTGGCGGCGCGTTGCTCTCTTCCGTCGAACTGCTTTCCGGGCAATTTGCACGAACCGTTGCGTCTTCGCGTTCTTGGATGTCGCGGGGCGTGCGGCGGATTCGTGCTTCAATTCTTTAGTGTGGGCCACCGCCGGCCCCTGCTGGAAGAATCGCTTTCTTCGGCAATGTTTGCCCAGTTGAACGACTCATTGGCGGCGCCGGAGGCGAGCGACGCTTCACCGCGTCGACGTTGAAGGCGTTCAGCTTCTCGCTGAGACGATCGGATCTGTCGAGCTATATCATATACAACCCGCGCGGCTGTTTAGGACTCGCTCTGTTAGGGGGGGATGGCTGTACACCGCTGGGCGTAGCCTGCTGCCCGTAATGCTTACCGGATCGGAACATCGCGTTTCTTGTTCCGTCGATTCGCCGAAAAACGCGTGTCGAGGAAACTCAATCGATGGGGTGTTCGGAATTTCCGGACGATATCCAGCTTAGGGGCTTGGCGGAACGTCGGGATCGATTCGCTTGTTCACGGCACCGAGGGGCGCCGTAATGCGGCGTCGACCTCAAAGCGGTCCCGGTGTTTCCTTGATGAGCGGGAGACACGGCGGTTCCCGAAGGTGATGGAGCGTTGCTTGAACGACGACCGCCGCACCGGCGTAGTTCTCCGGTGGTCTCTCGATTGCGGCTATTCCCGTTTGTCTTAGTGTACAAGGATGTTGTGCCATGAGAATGCGCTATGTTGCATGGCTGTGTCTGACAGCCTGGTTGGTCGTTCCGGCCGCTGCATTCGTGCAGGCCGATGAACCGATCGATCGCCGAATTGCCGAGCTGGAAGCCGAGACCCAGCGACTTCGCGCGGAACTTCAGCAATTGCAGCAACGGCCGACTCGTCTGCCCGAGGTGAATACGTACCCCACGGCATTGACGGCACCCGCCGTGGAAGAAGATGTCGAGTATTACACGCTCGACGAGCTGAAGGCCGAGATGAAGGATCTGGCGTGGACCAAGGGCGATTTCAAGATCGTTCCCTACGGCTTCCTGTGGGCCTGGACCGTTTACGAGACGGAACGGACCAAGACCGGGGACTACTCGCTGTTCGTGCTTTCGCCGGATGATCACAACGGCGGTGAGCACAACTGGGACTTCGACGCTCGCGGTACCCGCTTGGGCATCGACGTCACCGGCCCGCAACTTCCCGCTTGGTGTTGTGCCACCAGCGGGGGGAAAGTGGAAATCGACTTCCAGGGCGATGCCGTCTACGAAAACAAGGCCGGCGTTCTCTTGCGTCATGCCTACGTCGAAGTGAAAAACGACTACTACCGGTTGTTGTTCGGTCAGACCTGGGACGTCATTTCGCCGTTGTATCCCGGAGTGCTTTTGTACTCGGTCGCATGGGGTACCGGTAACATCGGATATCGCCGCGCTCAATTGCGTGCCGAACGGTACTTCCACTTCTCCGACACGTCGTTGGTCACCGCCCAAATCGCCTTGGCCGACAGCCTGTGGAGCGACAAGAGCTCGACGGCCCTGCCGGATCACACGGATTGGCCTGTGATCGAAGGCCGTTTGGCCTGGAAGATCGGCCGCCGCGGCAAGGGCTGCAAGCCGTGGGAAATCGGTGTGTCGAGCCACATCGGCAATCAGATTTGGGACTTCACCGACGGCGCGCCCGAGTACGACAAGTATCTGCGCACTTGGTCGTTGAACTTCGACGCCAATATCCCCTTGACCGACCGTTTGACGGTCAAAGGTGAGTTGTTCACCGGCGAAAACTTGGGGACGTTCCTCGGCGGTATCTTGCAGGGCGTCAACACGACGACCCGCGATACGATCCGCTCGAGCGGCGGTTGGTTCGACGTCGGCTACGACTGGACGGATCGCTTGCACAGCCACGCCGGCTACGTGATCGACGATCCGTTCAATCAGGACTTGTCGAACGGCGGTCGTGCCTACAGTCAGATGTACTTCTTCAACGTGAGCTACAACGTCACGAAGAAGTTCATCGTCGGTGTTGAATTGAGCCAGTGGGATACCCACTACATCGGCAAGCGGGACGGCAGCTCGTTCCGCACCGAGTTGATGGCGAAATACGCCTTCTAGGTTGAATGTCCATACCGAAAACGGAAACGCCCGGTGCTTGATCTCGGCGCCGGGCGGAATCCGGGTTCGGTTGCTTTGCAACTGCCGCCCATGTGCCTCACGAAATTCGGCGGCATGCTCCAAAACTCCCACTTGCCGGGAAAACTCGGCTCCGCGTCCGAAGGACTCCCGCATCGATGGTCGCCTTGTCGATCGACGAGGCGACCATCGGTATTTTGTGTCGAGCAAGTACGTTGCCGAGTGCGGATTCTTCCCTCGTCGCTTAAGCGGCCGCTTCGGCCGGTTCCGAGATGGCGAACGTAAAGTCTTGTCCGTCATGATCGACCGTGACGACCAGCGCGCGACCTTCACCCGCCTTGAGCAACTCGGTCGCCAGCGGGTTTTGGATCCGCGTTTGAACGACCCGTTTGAGCGGGCGAGCGCCGTACGTGGGATCGTACCCCAACTCGGCGATCGCGTCTTTGGCCGCATCGGTGACGACAAGATCGACGTTTCGCTTGGCGAGCTGCTTTCGCAAACGTTCGATTTGCAAATCGGCGATCTTGCGAATCTGTTCGCGCCGTAGCGGATGGAAGATGATCGTTTCGTCGATGCGGTTTAGGAATTCCGGCAGGAAATGTGTCCGAAGTGCCTGGGTTACCGCTTCTCGCAATTCATCTTCGCTGCCGCCTTCCTCGGTTACCTGTTGAATGATCTGGCTACCGATGTTCGAGGTCATCACGATGATCGTGTTGGTGAAGTCGACTGTGTGGCCTTGGTTGTCGCTCAACCGACCGTCGTCGAGAACCTGCAACAAGATATTGAACACGTCGCGGTGCGCCTTTTCGATTTCGTCGAGCAGGACGACGGAGTAGGGGCGTCGACGCACGGCCTCGGTGAGCCGGCCGCCTTCTTCGTACCCGACATATCCCGGCGGGGCACCGATCAAGCGGCTGACGGTGTGGCGTTCCATGAATTCGCTCATGTCGAGGCGCACGATGGCGTTCTCGTCGTCGAACAGGGCCTCGGCCAAGGCCTTGCACAATTCGGTTTTGCCCACGCCGGTGGGCCCGAGGAAGAGGAACGAGCCGATCGGCCGGTTCGGATCCTGAAGGCCGGCGCGGCTTCGCCGTACCGCATTAGCGACGGCTTCCACGGCTTCGTCTTGTCCGACGACTCGCTGATGGAGCCGCTCTTCCATGACCAACAGTTTCGCCCGTTCCGATTCCAACATGCGAGCGACCGGAATGCCGGTCCACGAGCTGACGACCTCGGCGATTTCCTCGGGGCCGACTTCCTTCCGTAACAGGCGCCGCTCGGAACCGTTTTCTTGTTGCGACTCGGCCTGTTCCAATTGTTTTTGCAGTTCCATGCGGCGGCTATACAGCTCGCTCAGCCGTTGAAATTCCGGTTCGACGAATTCACCGCGGGCTTGCTTTTCTTTGATCGCGGCTTCGACCTGCCGATATTCGTGTTCGACCTCTTGCAATCGCGTGCGGATTTCTTGCACGTCGCCGAGGCCGGCTTTTTCCCGCTCCCATTGCGTGCGTAGTTCCGCCAGCTTTTCGCGGAGCGATTGCATTTCGTCTTGGATTTCTTGACGCTTCTTCACCGCATGTTCTTCGGTTTCGTCGGCCAATTGTCGTTCGGCCAGTTCGAGCTGTACCAACCGGCGTTGAAGTTCATCGAGCTCGGCGGGAACGCTTTCGAGTTCCATCGCCAGGCGACTGGCCGCTTCGTCCATCAAGTCGATGGCCTTGTCGGGCAAATATCGATCGGTAATGTAGCGGTGAGAGAGCTCGGCAGCGGCAACGAGGGCCGAATCCTTGATCTTGACCCCTTTGTGATGGGCTTCGTACCTCGGCTTGAGTCCTCGCAAAATAGCGATGGTGTCTTCGACCGACGGTTCGCCCACATAAACCGGCTGGAATCGCCGTTCCAACGCGGCATCCTTTTCGATGTACTGGCGGTACTCATCCAAGGTGGTGGCACCGATGCACCGCAGGTCGCCGCGGGCGAGAGCGGGTTTCAGCAGGTTGGCGGCGTCGGCGCCACCCTCGGCGCGGCCGGCCCCCACTACCGTGTGCAATTCGTCGATGAACAGAATGATGTTGCCTTGCGCCTCTTCGACCTCGCGGAGAACGGCTTTCAAACGTTCCTCGAATTCGCCGCGGAATTTCGTACCGGCCACCAACGCCCCCATGTCGAGTGCGATGACTCGCTTGTTCTTGAGGCTTTCGGGGACATCGTTTTCGGCAATTCGTTGGGCGACGCCTTCCACGATTGCCGTTTTTCCTACCCCCGGATCGCCGATCAATACCGGGTTGTTCTTGGTACGACGCGAAAGAACTTGCATCACGCGGCGGATTTCTTGGTCGCGTCCGATGACCGGATCCAGCTTGCCTTGCCGCGCACGAGCGACCAGGTCGATGCCGTAACGTTGAAGGGCTTGGAACTTGTCTTCAGGATTCTGGTCGGTTACACGCGCGCTGCCGCGAATTCCCTGAAGAGCCTGAAGAATCTCTTTCTCGCCGATGGCGTTCAACGACAGCAAGCGTTGTGCCTTCGATTCGGTCTTGGCCAAGGCTAGCAATAAATGCTCGGTGGACACGTACTCGTCCTTGAGCGAGTCGGCTTCCCGCTGGGCGGCTTGAAGCACTTTGCCGAGTTCGGACGACGCCCCCGGCTCCGGGCCTTCTTGGACCCGCGGAAAGCGATTCAGCTCGGCTTCGATCATTGTTTCGAGTTGTCGCCGATCGGCGCCGATCCGGTCGAGAACGGCCGGAACGATACCGTCGGTTTGACGAACCAACGTCGCCAGCAAATGAACGGGCGTTACTTCGGGGTGGCCCTTGTCGGTGGCCAAAGTCTGTGCGTCGGCTACGGCCTCTTGGGCCTTGACGGTCAGTTTGTCGAATCGGAATGCCATGATTGTTTTCTCCGTATATCTTTCGTGCTAATTTTCGAGCCTTGATACGATGACGTGGGCAAAAAAGGGGCCGCCATGAGCGGAAACGACGGTTCGTCTCCCTCCAGGCGGCCCGTAGTGTCTTGTGCCGCCGAAGTCTTGCTGCAAGCTTCGGCGGTAGTTTGCCGAAGCGATTATTTCACTTCAAATTCGGCGTCGATTGCGTCGTCGTCGGCCGACTTTTCAGTACCTTGTGTCGTGCCGGTTCCCGACGTCGAGGCATCCGCCGAAGCGCTCTTCGCTGCTTGCTCGTAGAGCGTTTTGCTGAAGGCGTGCGAAGCAGCTTCGAGTTCGGCCAACGCCGACTTGATTTTGTCGACGTCGTCGCCCTTCGTAGCTTCGCGGACCTTCTCGATCGCCTTTTCCATGGCTTCTTTGTCGCCGGCGCTCAACTTGCCTTCGTTTTCTTTGATCAGCTTTTCGAGCTGCCAGCACATGTTGTCGGCACGGTTTCGTTGTTCGGCTAGTTCACGCTTGCGTTTGTCTTCGGCCGCGTGTTCTTCGGCCTCTTTTCGCATGCGTTCGATTTCTTCTTCCGTGAGACCGGCCGATTGCTCGATTCGGACGGTTTGTTCCTTACCCGTGCCGAGGTCTTTCGCACTGACGTTCAAGATTCCATTCGCGTCGATGTCGAAGGTGACCTTGATTTGCGGTACACCGCGCGGCGCCGGAGGAATCCCTTCGAGGTTGAACTGCCCGAGCAAGCGGTTGTCGGCCGCCATTTCGCGTTCACCCTGGTACACCTTGATGGTGACGGCGGTTTGGTTGTCTTCAGCCGTGCTGAACACTTGCTCGCGTTTGCACGGGATGGTCGTGTTGCGTTCGACCAATTTCGTCATCACGCCGCCGAGAGTTTCGATGCCCAGCGACAGCGGAGTGACGTCGAGGAGCAAGACGTCTTTCACCTCGCCCGCCAACACGGCCCCTTGAATCGCGGCGCCGATGGCGACCACCTCGTCAGGGT
>CAYVVR010000015.1:16640-17116 GCA_964454655.1 uncultured Planctomycetaceae bacterium
CGCCCTTGTGCGGTTCTTTGCCGAACATCTCCTTGACGAGCTCTTGCACCTTCGGAATGCGGGTGGACCCACCCACGAGGACGACTTCGTCGATATCCGAGGGCGACAGCTTGGCGTCTCGCAACGCCGCATTGACCGGTTCCCGGCAGCGTTCGACCAAGTGCTCGACGAGCTGTTCGAACTTCGCCCGCGTGATGGTCATCTGCAAGTGTTTTGGGCCGCTGTCGGTGACGGTGATGAACGGCAAATTGATATCGGTCTGCGGCAGGCTGCTCAATTCCTTCTTGGCCTTTTCGCAGGCCTCTTGCAGTCGTTGCAACGCCATCGGATCGTTGCGCAGATCGATGCCGTTTTCTTTCTTGAATTCGTCGGCGACGTAGTCGAGAAGTGCCTTATCGAAGTCGTCACCGCCGAGATGCGTGTCGCCGTTGGTGCTGATCACGCGGAACACACCTTCGGCGACTTCCAAGATCGAC
>CAYVVR010000016.1:0-17050 GCA_964454655.1 uncultured Planctomycetaceae bacterium
TGTAGCATGACGCGACCGCGGCCGAAGTTCAAGAAAAACAGCGGCAAACGTATGCCGTACGCCGAGACGGCCGACGGCTGTCGGCGGCATGCTACACTTTTGGAAGAAAACAATTGCTGATTTTTGCTGGTTTGTGTAAATTGCGGGTCTTGCGAGGTCAATGCTTTTTCTCGCTTCGGCCGATGCGTTTGTGAGGAGACGATGAGGAACACGTACACGCTGCGACGCTGGGCTTGGGTTTGTCTGATCGTGATTCCCGCGTTGGGGGGCGGCGAGGCTCCCACGGCATCGGCGCGTGACATCTACGTGAACAACCGAACCGGGGATGATCATTTTCTGGGGCGGCAACCAACCGACGGAACGGGCTACGCAGGCCCCGTGCGCACGATCGAGAAGGCACTTTCGCTGGCACAAAGCGGCGACCGCATCGTGATTGCGGCCACGGGTGTGCCGTATCGCGAATCGCTGACGTTGGCCACTGCCCGACTCAGTGGGAACGCCGTGCGCGAGTTCGTCATCGAAGGAAACGGGGCCGTACTCGACGGCACGGTAGCCGTTCCGCGCGATGCCTGGGAGTTGTACACGCCGGCGTGGCGGGGCGAGCAGAAGGTCGTCTTTCGCTGTTGGCCGCCGTTGAAGGGGACGCAAATCCTTTACATCGACGAGAAACCGGGGTTACGCGTACCGGCCGATTCGGCCGCCGAACGTCCGCCGGTGTTGGAGCCCATGCAATGGTGTTACCACCGCGGCGCGCTGTATGTCGGGCTTCCGGAAAATGCACGCCCCGAACAATACGACTTGCGATACGCAGGAATGCGGACCGGCCTCACGTTGCATCACGTGTCGAAAGTCGTCATTCGGGATCTTGTCGTCCAGGGATTTCAGACGGACGGGATCGCCGTCGCGAATTCGGTGAAAGAGTTGCGGCTGGAACGGGTCGTCTGTCGGGGGAACGGCCGAGCGGGAATCAGCGTGGGGGCGGCGTCTCGCGTCGAGATCGTCGATTCATTGCTGGGCGATAACGGCGAGGCTCAACTGATTACGCATCCGACCAGTACGACCGTCGTTCGCAATACGCAAATCATCGGGAACACGGCGCCGGCCGTCGTGCGGAAGGGGGGAACGCTCCAAATCGACGGACAGCCGGTCGAATCGCTCGAGATCGCCGACGTCGAGCCGCCGTCCGAAAACACGACGAACCAACAGTAACCGCCGTTCAAACGTAGCCGACGACCGGCAAATCGGTCACGCTGCGTACTCGGTCGACGATCGCGTCGAGTTGATCGGCCTCTAGCGGTGCGACGTAACTTTCGGCCGGGGCGCGAGCGACGGTGTAGATTTGAACCAGCCGAATACGCCCTCCCGCCGCTGTGATTTCGCGCAGTCGTTCGATGTATGCGGCAATTTCTTGTTCGCTCGGCGGAACGTCGTCGATTTTCATGAACAGCGTCTGAATGACGATCGGCCGAGCCTTGGCCGTCATGGTGATGTTGGCCAAGATGCGGTCGAAGGGAATGCTCGCACGTGCCACTCGGCGGTAATAGGCTTCGGTTCCGGCGTCGAGCTTCGCCCAGATTTCTCCGTTCGAACGATCGAGACACGCCATCGCACGCACGACCGCGGGACGATCGAGCATCGAGGCATTCGTGATGACCACGGTCTTTACGTCGGGCGGTGCCAGCTGCTGTTTGATTTCGGTGCAGCGTTCGACGACCTCGTCGAAGTTGCGAAAGGTCGTCGGTTCACCGTCGCCGCTGAAGGCGATGTCGTGCAACGCCCGCAAGTCGGGCGGCACGGCGGCGAATTTTGCGTCGTCGAACAGCTTACCCGAGACGACCAGTTCCATTCCGGCTTCCAATTCGCGGACGAGACGGTCTACCTCCACGAACGTTCGCGGAGGCATCTCGCGGCGATCGACCTGGCAGTAAATGCAGTGAAAATTGCAGTCTTTGCCGGGGTTCAGGTTGATACCCAGCGAAATGCCCCCCGCCCGCCGGCTGAGAACCGGGTACACGTACCGATTCTCACGAAAGCTTCGCGGATGGGAGCTGAACAGAGAAGCCGCTTCGCGATCGCCCATGGTTCCCTGCGGCGAAAAGGTGAACGAGATGTGACGCAAAACGGCCGACGACACCTGCGTGTCTTCGGCCGAAAACGAGCTTTGTTGGATTGTCGGTGATTTCGGAGGTTCGTCAAGCCAAGAAAATCGGCGATCGCTGCCGATCATTGACGGGAGTCTTTTTCGTTCGAGGCGGCCTCGGCGAACGCTCCGGCGATTACGCGCGGCGGATGACCGTGTATTCGTCGACCGTGATGGTGGTCAATTCGCCGTCGGGATACTCGAGCAGGATCGTGTCGGAATAGACGGGATCGTCGGACGCTCGATCGTGATGCAAGCTGCGTTTGACGCGTTCCGTTCGCACGACCGTCCCGGCGGTTTCCTTGATCCAGTACCGGTTCCCGACCGTCACCCGCTGTTCGACCACGATCCGATCGCCCGGCTTCAGCTCTTCGTAGCAGGTGATCTCTTCAGTCGAGATGTTTGCCGCGTGCTTCTTGGTTTTGCCCTTTTCAGAAGTTTGCATTGTCCCTCACCGCCAACAAAGCTCCATCTTGAACTACCCTAGGGGCCGATATCCCCAATTGGTTGCGCCGATAACATACCACATCGAGGGGAAACCGGACAAGCGTTTCGGCATCCTTTTTGAGCCGAATTGCCGATTTCCGTAAGAGTTGCCGTTGCTATTGGAATAATATACGCATGGCGTCGAGAGCAAACGACCGACCGCGGCCGTTGGTTTGTCGACAATATACAATCAGTTGAAAGGTCGGGGGGCTCTCGCTGGGTGCTGCTCGTCTTCGGATGCTTGGTGCCCCCCTTCGGCAGTGCTATACTGAGAACCTTTCCGGGGTGCGATCGCCTTGAAGCATCGGGTATTTATGTACACGGGGAGTCGAAATCGTCATGCCGCATCCGTTGATCGAGTCGTTGCAGGCCGAAGGCGTCGTCCTCACCGACGGGGCCTGGGGGACGCAAATGCAAGCCCGCGGATTGCCTATCGGGGCTTGTCCCGATGAATGGAATCTTTCTCATCCCGACGAAGTCGAAGCGGTTGCGGCGTCCTACGTCGAGGCCGGTAGCCGCGTCATTCTCACCAATACGTTCGGCGCGAATCGCATCATCCTCGAACGCCATCAATTGGCCGACAAGGCGGTCGAGATCAATCGTGCCGGTGCCGCTATTTCTCGGAAGGCGGCCGGGGATCGCGCGAAGGTCTTCGCTTCGATCGGACCGACCGGCGTCATGCTCATGATGGGGGAACGGACCGAAGACGAGCTGCGAGCCGCCTTCGAGGAACAGGCCCAGGCACTGGCGGAAGGGGGAGCCGATGCGATCGTCGTCGAGACGATGGCCGACACGGCCGAGGCTGTTTTGGCCGTCACCGCCGCCAAGCAAACGGGCCTGCCCGTGGTCGCCTGTATGACATACGACTCGGGTAAGGATTTGGATCGCACGATGATGGGAATTACGCCGGAACAAGCTGCGGAAAAATTGGCGGAAGCCGGCGCCGACGCGATTGGGGCGAATTGCGGCCAAGGGATCGAAGGATACATCGGCATCTGTCGTCGGCTGAAGGCCGCGACGGATTTGCCGATTTGGATCAAAGCGAATGCAGGCTTGCCCGAGATCGTCGACGGCAAAGCCGTCTATCGCCAGACTCCCGAAGGATTTGCGTCGCGATTGCCCGAGCTGGTCGAAGCGGGGGCGTCGTTCGTGGGTGGTTGTTGTGGAACGTCGCCGGAATTCATTCGTGCCGCTCGCAAGGTGCTGGACGGGTTGGGCCGCTAAATATTGCGATGCGACGGAAAATTTGCGGCGAAAACGCCGTACGACATGCTTCGTTGTTGCTTGGGCCAAGGGGGAAATCGTGCTTTCTCGGGAACGTGTGCTCAAGGCGATCGACCACGAAGAACCGGATCGGGTGCCGATCGACGTAGGCGGAACTCGCCAGTCGGGAATCGCGGCCTCGACATATCATCGGCTCAAGCAACATTTGGGGATCGACACGCCGACTCGCGTGTACGACGTTTACCAGATGCTTGCCGAGATCGAGCGGCCGATCATGGAACGATTCGGGGCCGACGTCGTGGGACTCAATCGGCAACGAGTGGCGTTCGGCATTCGGAACGATCAGGGGTGGAAGCCGTGGACGTTGTTCGACGGAACGCCGGTCGAGGTTCCCCGCGGATTTTCGCCCGAACCCGAGCCGAACGGCGATCTGGTGCTGCGTCACCCCGACGGATCGTTGATGGCCCGCATGCCCAAAGGCGGGCATTACTTCGATCGGCTCGACAAGTATCCCGGAGCGGCGCATGCCGACCCCGATTCGTTGGATCTGCCGATCATCAGCGATGAGGAGTGCGATTATCTGCGCGCACAGGCGGAAGCGTATCGTCAAAACACCGACTTCGCGATTATCGCGCCGTTCGGACCGCCGTACGAGCTTTTCTTCGGTTTGGGGACGGGCGATTTTTCTGCGTGGATGATGACGTTGGCCACCGAGCCGGAATACGTCCACCGGTTGTACGAACGCCTGACCGAGGCCTGGATCGAGAACCTACGAAAGTTCACCGCTGCCGTCGGCGATTTGATCGACATCATCCAATTCAACGACGACCTCGGCACCCAAGAGGCACCGTTCCTGTCGCCGAACATGTTTCGCGAGTTGGTGTTTCCGTACTACAAGCGGGGCCTCGACTGGATTCATGAACACACGAACCTGAAAGTGTTCATGCACAACGACGGTGCTATCTATCCGTTCATTCCCACCCTAATCGAGATGGGGGTGGATATTCTGAACCCCGTTCAAACGACGGCCAAGGGAATGGATCCCGCCAAGTTGAAACACGAGTTCGGCGATCGGCTGACGTTTTGGGGGGCGGCGTGCGACTGCCAAAAAACGCTTCCCTTCGGAACGCCCGACGAAGTGGCGGCCGAGGTCGAGGCGACGCTCGAGGTTCTCGCTCCCGGCGGAGGGTACGTATTGGCGTCGGTCCACAACATCCAAGCGAACGTGCCGCCTGAAAACGTCGTTGCGTTGTTCGATACCGCGTTGAGCAAGGGCCGCTACGGCTGAGTCGTGTCGGCGGCGGCAACACCGGTGTTGCGGTAAGCCGACGCGATGGTGCCCCGAATGTCGTAAAAGCACGCGGAACTCGGAAATTCCCCTCAACACGCGGTCGATATTGCCGCGGTTGGTTTCTCATTTGCCGCATGATGGGCCGTCGAATTCTTCGGCGGGTGGGAAGACATTCGCTTGATGTGGGGGACGGATGTTCGGTAAACCTTGTCGTGGGGTGTTTCCACGGGCACAATGACGACATGCGGTCATCGCTTGTCGGCAGGCGGACATCGGCCCGAACGTTTGCCCTAACGCCGTGGTGAGGTGCACCGGTGCGATACAAATTGATCAGTTGTGAGATCCTGTATCGCGAAGTTTGCGCGGTTGCGGCTCGCGCTCGTCAAATCGTCGATATCGAATTCATGCCCAAAGGATTGCACGATATCGGATCGCCGGGCATGCATGCCGAGTTGCAAGCTGCGATCGACCGCGTGGATGCGGACAAATACGACGCGATCTTGCTTGGGTACGCCTTGTGCAGCAACGGCGTGGTGGGCCTGCGTTCCTCGCGTTTGCCGATGGTGATACCGCGGGCGCACGATTGCATCACGCTGTTTTTGGGCAGCAAAGAACGATACGCCGATTTCTTTGCGGCGAACCCGGGCGTGTACTACAAGACGTCGGGGTGGATCGAACGCGGTGAGGGCTTGGAACAGCAGGATCCGTCGTCGGTCGCACGCCGCATGGGCTTGTTGGAAGATTTCGAGTCGCTCAAGCAACGGTACGGCGAGGAGAACGCAAAGTACATCTACGAACAATTGGGCGATTTGACGCGAAACTATACGAAACTCGTGTACATCGAAACCGGGGTCGAACCGGATGACCGGTACGAAATCCACACGCGTCGACTGGCGGAAGAAAAAGGTTGGCAGTTTCAGAAACTGATCGGCGATTTGAGTTTGCTACAGGCCTTGGTCGACGGTGTTTGGGACGAAGCGAGGTTCCTCGTGGTACCACCCGGCGGCGAGGTCGTGGTGTCGTACGACGACAAGATTCTCGACATGCGTGTACCGGGCGATGAACGCGGTGAGCAGGCCGCGAAGCAACAGTAGCAAGAAAACAACGTCCCCCATCCCGTTCGTTTTGCATCGCGTTTGTGGGAGCACAGGAAGTAAAGAAGGACGAATCATGACACCTCGAGAGCGTGTGTTGGGTTTGTTGAAGGGTGAAGCCGTCGATTGCGTACCGTTGATGCCGATCACGATGATGTTCGCCGCCGACGTGGCGGGAGTGAAGTACGGCGACTACGCCCGCGATTTCAACGTGCTGGTCGACGCCCAAATCAAGACGGCGGAAAAGTTCGATTTCGATTACGTGTCGTGCATTTCGGACCCGGCACGGGAAGCCGCCGATTGCGGCGCATTGATTCGTTACTACGACGATCAGCCGCCGGCGATCGTCGAAGAAGACGCGCTGTTGGCCGACAAGGGCCGTTTGGACGACTTGCGCGTGCCGAATCCGTACAGCAACGGTCGCATGGAAGATCGTATCCAGGCCGCGGATCTCTTCCGCTCGAAGGTGGGCGATCGTTATTTGATCGAAGGCTGGATCGAAGGCCCGTGTGCCGAAGGCGCGGACCTGCGCGGAATCAACCGGCTGATGATGGATTTCTTCGACGATCCCGATTTCGTTCGCCGGTTGTTCGAGTTTACCTTGGAAACCGGAATCGCATTCGCCCGAGCGCAAATCGAAGCCGGCGTCGACCTGATCGGTGTCGGAGATGCGGCGGCCTCGCTGGTCGGCCCGCAGATCTACGAAGAGTTCGTGTGGCCGTACGAAAAGCGGTTGGTCGACGCGATTCATGAAATGGGAGGGCTGGTGAGGTTGCACATCTGCGGCAACATCACGAAAATCCTCGAAAAGATCGGGGAGTTGGGGTGCGACATCGTCGATCTCGATTTCATGGTTCCCGTGGCCGATGCCCGCGCCGCCATGGGCGACCAGGTGGTGCTTTTGGGTAATCTTGATCCGGTCAAGGCCGTCAAGAACGGTACGCCCGATTCGATCAAGGCCGAAGTGGCGAAGTGCCACAGCGAGGCCGGACCGCGATTCATCGTCGGGGCGGGATGTGAAATTCCTCGTGGAACCCCCGACGAAAACGTGTTCGCTCTGCGTGATTATGCGCGATCGCACAAACCCGAAGACGTCGTTTCTTGAAGGGGCGATTCGGCCGGTCGATGATCGGCGGTCGGTGACGGAAACTCAAGCACCGAACGGGGCGTCCTTTTTCGGCGGACGGAAAGAGGCTTTGTCGTGAAAGAAGGGCGCGAAGAAGGTCCATTTCGTCGGGGGAATAGGCAACGATGTTGAAACAGTGGTCGTTCCAAGTCACGACGCAAGTCCATTTCGGTCCGAAGGTCATCCGTAAGCTCGGCGACGCCGCGCAAGAGTTCGGCTGGAATGCGCTATTGGTCGGCTACAAAGATTCCGAAGGCATGGAGGAAGTCTACGACGCCGTCCAGAAGGCGTTGCGGAAGGCTCGCGTCAAGGCGATCCCCTTTTTCGAAGTCGAATCGGAGCCCGCGGCCGAGACCGTCGAACGCGGTGTGGCCATGGCTAAAGAAAATCATGCCGAGATGATCATCGGCGTGGGTGGTGGGAGCGCCATTGATGCCGCCAAGGCGATCGCGGCATTGGTCAAGCTCGAAGGAACCCCCTGGGACTTCGCCAATGCCAACGACGGCCATCGGCACATTACCGACGCGTTGCCGATCATCGCCGTGCCGACGACGGCGGGAACCGGAACCGAGATGACCTCGATCGCCGTGTTGACGTTCCTCGGAAAGGGCGATTATCCGGATTCGCCGGTGAAAGGGGCGTTGGTCGGGGCCCCGTTGCGTCCCGACGTGGCCGTCGTCGATCCGACATTGACGCTCGGCCTATCGAAAGAAGTCACCGCCGGTTGTGCCGCCGATGCTTTGGGGCAGGCCATCGAATCGTGTTTGAGTCGCATGGCCAATCCCTTTTCGACGGTCTTGGGCGAGCGGGCGGTTTCGTTGATCATCGACGCTTTGCCGGTCGTGCTGCGCGAACCCGACAACCTGGACGCCCGGTCCGATTTGGCCCTGGCGGCAACCATGTCGGGAGCCGCGTTCGAGGCGACGGGGGTCACGCTGGCACACGCGCTGGCGCAGAGCCTGGGGGCGTTACTGCATATTCCGCACGGCCTGGCCGTCGGCATCGCGACGCCGTTGGGGCTGCGTAAACTCCAAGACGTGTGCAGCGAGCAATTGGCATACCTCGGCCGACATTGTCACATCATGGGGGATACGCAAGAGTCCCAAGCGGCGGCGTTCATCGAACGCATCGAGTCGCTATTGCGCGAAGCCGGTATTCCGGACAAAGTCAAAGTGCCCGACGACGCCCCGGAAGACTTGATCGACCGTTTGATTCGACACACGATGGCCGCGGCCCCCGAGCCGATCACGTTGACGCCGCTGAAGGTCGATGAAGCGCTTCTGCGCGAGTGTTTCGAGGCGTTGCTGGAACGCTGATGCGGCGTTGGGTTCGGCTGCAAGACGGCGATCGCTACTATGGTTGCATGTCTCGCAGCACGCTCACCAGTTCGCCTAGAATCATGCACGTGGCCCCCCAAATGCGGTGATCGTGCCATTGAAAATGGGGTGCGCGATATTCTCGCCCCTTGTACTTTCGGCGATGGTACGAAAGGCTCCGTTCGTCGATCAGGTGACCGACGGGGACTTCCAGCACTTCGGCGACTTCAGCCGGGTTAGGGATAAGGGCGGGGCGTTCGTCGGTCACCGCCACACAGGGGAAAACGCGGAAATTGCTGGCGTCTACGTAAATGGGGGACAGTCGGCCCACATGGACGGCCTTCGCGAACTCGCCCAATTCCTCGCGGTACTCGCGCTCGGCGGCGGTTTCCGGCGATTCTTCTTGTTCGATCGCCCCGCCGGGCAGCGAGATTTGGCCGGGATGGTCCGGTAGCGTCGCACTCCGCACCGTGAGAGGAATCCACCATCGTCCCGCGTGAGGATAAAGCAGGATCAAAACGGCGGCTCGCCGAGCGTTCTCCGGCGCCGCGCCGTAGTGTCGTCCCAAGGTAGGGAAGGGTTCGTACTTGCTGCCCACCATCGGACCGGGAAGCGGTTCGGAGAGGCGCGCTTGCAGACATTGACGCAATCTTTCGCACGAGATGCCTTCGTGCCACGCGACACCTTCGGGGAGGTTGCAGGTTGCCCGCCGGTTCGCTTCGTCGTTTCGCGGATAATGCATCAGGGAAGCTCCGGGCCCAAAGGTAGGGGAGGTCGTCCACTGCGACGCGGTACGGCCGTGCGACGCGGTAGATACACGATGTATGGGTTTCCCGGTTCGAAGAAGACCGTTTCCAAATCGAGCGGTTGATATCGCGTCGTCACGATGTAATCGCAATCGTATCGATGGCAGAGTTCGATCAGGCGATCTTCACCTAGTTCCGACAAACTGCCGCACCAACGCAGACCGTACACGGGATCTTCGATCGCGTAGATATCGCGCAACTTGTTCCACCAAGCGACGACCGATGGGGCGTCCTGAGGGATTTCCTTCCAGTTCGCAACCTCGCTGCGCCCGGTGTACCACTTGAAGGTGGTCGCCATTCGAGGCGTGAGAAAGCGGGCTTCGGGCGGTGTGTTCCGCGGATCGGCAATCCAGTTGCACACCCGTCGCCACATGACGTAGCGGTACGTGATCCGGGCGCGTTTTTGTGCGTCGAGAAGATACGGCGAAGCGGTTTCGGCGCGGGGAACGGTCGGAATCGGACGCAGAACCACGTACATGCCCACGTGTAGCACCACGACGACCGCCAGTACGCGGCGGAAAATGCGGTCGTGTACGCCCGACAACCGATGCCGAAACACGATCACACTCGCCGTCAATGCCGTTCCCAGCGGGACAGCCGTGTCGGCCAGGCGAAACCAATAGTACCGCAACAATGCCGCGCAACGATCGGGGGCCCACGGAATCGCCAAACTGATCAACCAGCCCATCGTTGCGATGAGAAGGGCTCCGAGCACGAACCCGCGGATACCCGACGGATGGCGATCGCGGAGGAAATATTCCATCCCGGCCCAAAAGGCCGTCATCGCAAGAAAGCACACGACCCAATTCCACGGAAAGGCTCCGGGAACCAAGTGATGGGCCAAGCGGCCGTAGGTGTAAATGCGATTCGCGAGATGGACGATCTCAGGATCGGCTCCGCGGGTAAGCGCCAACGACGGTAGCAATCCCGGCAACGACAATATTCCCCCTAGCATGAGCCAGGGAAGCATCGACCTGAACGATGCGCGTGGGCTTGGAGCAACGAGCCACGCAAACATGGCAGCGAGGACCGACCACCCACCGACGAGCACGTGAAATGCCGAGGCCGCACCCAGCCACAACCATACGCGATTCCAGCGTCCGGCATGCAACTCGGCAAGCCCGAAAAAGACGAATGCGTAGGCTACGCATTTTGCTTCGACGCCCCCGATGACCCATTCTCCGGCCATGGGCCCCCAGTCGAGGCAACACGCGAATAAAGCCCCGGAAAACAACGCGGCGCCGGGCTTGGGAATTACGGCCCGGCTCAGACGACACCATCCCCATGCCAACAGCCACCACGTAATCAGGCGACCTGCCCATGCGAAGGCGGGTAACGGTAGGCCCGCGGCCGTCAACCAGCCGAACGTGAAATAGAAGACGAGATGTGCATCGCGCGATTGGAGAAAATCGTCGCGGGGAGCCCAATCCGGATTCCAATAGTGGGCGGCCTTCCCCAAGTAGTAGGGTTCGTTAACGTCGGGGACGGGCCAGGCCCCTTGCAAGGCGAAAACCAAGAACACCAACGTCGTTTCCAACCAGCGCCGGCGCAATGCGAGCCGAAGACGCGACCATAGCGTGGCGCCTTCGGCCGTAACCGAATTTTCGGAAGGCTCGCAGCTCATATCGCATCGATCGGCACGGCGCCGACCCGGGCGATTTCGGTAGGGAAGATAACCGTCGATGGAATCTACTTGTACCCTGAACGGGCTGTTGTTCACAAGGCAGAAAGATACCGAGTGCCGGGCCCGTTGCCGGAATTCGACCGATTCCCTACACTCGACGACATCGTCGTCTTGCAAGTTTTGCAGGCAAGTACGAGCAACCGACCGATTCAAGGGAATCACGAAATCTACACCGTGAGGGCGGGATGGCACGACTTGAAGGAATCCTGGGAACGGGGAACGCAAAAAAGGTAGTCGAACTGCGAGACCTGTTTGCGTTCGTCGGCGTGGAATGGAAATCGTTGTCGGAAGTGCCCGACGCGATCGACGTCGACGAAACCGGTGCCACCTTTGCCGAGAACGCTCGCTTGAAGGCATGTGAGCAAGCCGCCCACCTGAAGGCGTGGGTGCTTGCCGAAGACAGCGGTCTGATGGTCGACGCGCTCGACGGCGAGCCGGGGGTGTTGTCGGCCCGTTATGCGGGCACACACGGCGACGATGCCGCAAACAACCGGTTGCTTCTGGAGAAATTGGGCGATCTGCCGTTGGAAAAACGGACGGCGCAATTCGTGTGCTATATGGTGTTGGCCGATCCCGCCGGAAATGTGCGCGCAGAATCGCAAGGTAGATGTCGCGGCCGAATCGTCTTTGCACCGCGCGGATCTTCCGGTTTCGGATACGATCCGTTGTTTGAAATTCCCGAGTACCGCAAGACGATGGCCGAACTCGGGCTCGTCGTGAAAAGCGCGTTGAGTCATCGGGCCGGGGCCGCCCGCGCGATCATCCCGCAACTGGTGCACTTGGTCGATTCCGGCGAATGGACGCGTGCCCTAGGCGGGTGAGCGACGCGGCAAGACGATTGCTAGAATCGAGGTTGTCCGACCTCGATGGATGCCGGCGAAGCCTATTTTCGACCGGGGAAACGACGGCGACTTCGGCCTTGGCGGCGGGCTTGCGCCGGGCCGAAGGCAATTTGTTGACACCCCTTCTACGCCTCCCTACAATGCGCGGATTAATCGGGGGAAGGAAAATCTCCGAATAATTTGCCGCACCATTTTTCACAGCTTGAGGGAGGTACTTCGATGGCAGAACAGGGCTCCGGAATCGACAATGTAATGAAGGAAGAGCGGAAGTTCCCGCCGCCTCCGGAATTCGTCGCCAAGGCCCGCATCAGTTCGATGGAACAGTACGAACAGATGTGGCAACGGGCGAAAGACGATCCCGAAGGTTTTTGGGGAGAACTGGCTCAGGAGCTCCATTGGTTCAAGCCGTACGATCGCGTCTTGGAGTGGGAAGAGCCGTTTGCGAAGTGGTTTGTGGGCGGGCAGACGAACATCTCGTACAACTGCCTCGACATCCACCTCGGAACGCCGCGTCAAAACAAGGCCGCGATCATCTGGGAGGGTGAACCGGGAGATACGCGCATCTACACCTACCAGACCTTGCACCGCGAGGTGTGCAAGTTCGCCAACGTGCTGAAGAGTTTGGGCATCGGCAAAGGCGACGTCGTGTCGATGTACATGCCGATGGTGCCCGAGTTGGCGATCGCCATGTTGGCGTGTGCCCGCATCGGCGCCATTCATACGGTCGTTTTCGGCGGTTTCTCGGCTGAGGCGATCGCCGAGCGGAACAACGACGCCAAGGCGAAATTGACGATCACCGCCGACGGCGGTTGGCGTCGAGGCAAGGAACTGCCGCTGAAGGCCAATGTCGATGCGGCGTTGGAGAAATCGCCGACGGTCGAAAAGTGCATCGTGCTCAAGCGGACCGGCGGTAACGTCGAGTGGAAAGAAGGCCGCGATTTGTGGTGGCACGAGCTGATGGAAAATGCATCGGCCGATTGCCCGGCGGAACCGCTCGACAGCGAAACCCCGCTGTTCATCCTGTACACCAGCGGTTCGACCGGAAAGCCCAAGGGCGTGCTCCACACGACCGCCGGTTACAACCTGTACACGAAAAAGACGACCGAGTGGGTCTTCGACATCCGCGACGAGGACGTCTACTGGTGCACCGCCGACATCGGCTGGATCACCGGGCACAGCTACATCGTGTACGGTCCGCTGGCGGCCGGAGCGACGTCCTTCATGTACGAGGGTGCGCCCAACTGGCCCGCCGAAGACCGCTGGTGGGATATCGTCGAACGCTACGGTGTGACGATCCTGTACACCGCCCCGACGGCGATCCGCACGTTCATCAAGTGGGGCGATGAGCACGTCGAAAAGCACGATCTGTCGACGTTGCGGCTGTTGGGAACGGTCGGCGAAGGGATCAACCCCGAGGCCTGGATGTGGTACCACGAAAAGATCGGCGGCGGCAAGTGCCCGATCGTCGATACGTGGTGGCAGACGGAAACCGGCGGGATCATGATTTCGCCGTTGCCCGGTGCCATTCCGACCAAACCCGGCAGCGCCACCAAGCCGCTGCCTGGGATCGTGCCCGAGATCGTCGACGAGTCGGGCAACCCGGTGCCGCAGGGTAAGGGCGGTTGGTTGGTGATCACCAAGCCGTGGCCGAGCATGTTGCGCGGCATTTGGGGCGACCCGGAACGGTACAAGAAACAGTACTGGTCCGACGTGCCGCACAAGTATCTGGCCGGCGACAATGCACGTTGCGACGAGGACGGCTACTACTGGATCATGGGCCGTATCGATGACGTGCTGAACGTCTCCGGTCACCGGCTGAGCACGATCGAGATCGAAAGTGCCGTGGTGAGCCATCCGGCGGTCGCCGAAGCCGCCGCCGTCGGTCGGCCCCATGAAGTGAAGGGGGAAGCCGTTGCGGTCTTCGTCACGTTGGCCGACGGTTACAGCCCCAGCGACGAGCTGCGTCAGGAGCTGCGACAGCACGTCCGCAAGGAAATCGGACCGCTGGCGCAGCCCGACGACATCCGCTTCACGACGGCTTTGCCGAAGACGCGTAGCGGTAAAATCATGCGTCGTCTCCTTCGCGACATCGCCGCCGGCCGCGAAACCGTCGGCGACACGACGACGTTGGAAGACTACAGCGTGCTGGCGAAATTGCGGGCGGGAGAAGAAGGCTGATTCCGCGATCGACCGCACGTTGATCCGTTCGGCCTGAGTGCCGACATTGGTTGAACGAAATCGAGCCCGAGACTCTTGCTTCGAGTCTCGGGCTCGTCTGTTTACGTTCCTCGTATCGAACGTGGGTGAGGGATCACTCGTCGACGATTTCGTACACGCGCACGTAGTCGACGAACCATTCTTCGGGCAAACGAGCCTTGGCAATGTCGCCGGCCCACGAGCCGATTTCGACGGACAGCTTCATGTATTCCGGCGATTGAGAGACACCGCCCGAGTTCGTCCGCCACGTTACCTTGCCGTCGACATCGAACACGTACTCGTCGGGTTTCCACCACAAGCCGTAGGTATGAAACCCGTCCAACGCTTCGGGCATCTTGAACTTGATGCCGTCGTGTTTGTGTTCCTTGCCGTAACCGTCCCAATGCAGGTTGCTGGTCAAGGTGCCGTCGCGATAGGGCATTTCGATGACGTCGATTTCGGTTCCGTCGCGTCCTTCATCTCCGATGCGTCCGACTTGGGACGATTGCAGCCAGAAAGCCGCCCACATGCCCGGTTCCTTCGGGTGCGTGCAGCGGCAAACCCAGTATCCGTAGCGGTGATGAAAGCTGTTGTCGGTACCCATCGCTCCCGAGGTGTACCGATCGCCGTCTTTCTTCGTCCGAATGACGAGGTGCCCCTTGCCGTCGAGGTAGCAATCCTCCTTCATCCAGAAGCCGCCCTTGCGCGGCCCGTCGCCGTAGAGCTTCCACTTCGTTCGATCGATCTCGGTGCCCTCGAATTCGTCGGACCAGATTAGCTTCCATTTCTTGCCCGGCGGCAAAGGGGGCAAATAGGGTGCGTCCTCCGCCGCCTCGGGGGCACGGACGTCGTCGGGAGAGGCCGCCGGCGCCGGACTGCCGTAGAGCAACGCCGCTGTTGCAGCGGCGAGCATGAAAAGGTAGCGTCGGTTCATCATGGTTCTCTCGTGAGGTCGATTCGTCGGATGCGGCGACGGGAATGTCACTTCGATTCCCGAGGAATTTCACGGATGAAAATGTTCTTGAAGTACAGCGTATTGCCGTGGTTTTGCAGTTCGATCGGACCGGTCGAATAGATCGGCTTGTCGCGTTCCCAGTAGTTTTCCATGACGACGTTGTCGACGACGAGCTTGCCGTTCAACCACACGGTTACACGATCGCCGATCATCCGAATGCGGAACGTGTTCCACTGGCCGACGGGATTGTCGGCACAGACCAACGGCTTGCTCGGATTCTTCTTGTTGTTGTACAGTCCGCCTGATCCCTCGGGGTGGTCGTTCAGATCCCAGATTTGAACTTGCGGACTGCCTCGCAGATAGATGCCGCTGTCGCCGTGCGGAAGGATCTTCCAATCGACCAACAACTCGAAGTCGCCGTAATCTTTTTCGGTGCACAGGTTTTGACCTTTGCCGTCGAAAACGAGCACGCCGTCGACGACTTTCCAGTGTTCTGCGGCTCGCGCGTTCGCCTGTTTTTGGGCTTCGGCCAGCTCTTCGGGCGACATCTTGGCACGGGTGACCGGGTTGCCCACGAGGCCCTTCCAACCGGTCAAATCTTTGCCGTTGAACAACGCTTTGAAACCGGGCGGGGGAACGTTGTCTTCGCCGCGGGCATCGATCCCCCAGCAGGTGAGCATCAAGCCGGTTACGATGACAACGATCGTTGGATACAAGCGAGGCATGGTGAATCTCCGTGAAGGAAAGGGAAGAAGGAATGTGGAAAAATAACGTGGTTTGCGTCCGGCGAAGTTTCGCGGGGCGCTCTTGGAGTGAACGCCATCATTTTGGGCGGCGACCGACATAGGGAATTCGATCCCAGAAGTCGGTTTCGCCTTTTGCCCGAGGATCGCCGGTTGCTTCCATGAACGATTTCAGTTGTTGCGTCAGCTCACGTTGGATTTCGGCGTATTCGGGCAAGCCGGCCAAATTGTGCAACTCGTCGGGATCTTCTTGCAAGTCGTACAACTCGAACTCAGGACGCTTGGCGGTTGCCGCCAAGAAAAAGGGGCGAATCGCCGGATCGTCGCGGCGTTGAAACATCTCGGTGAAGGTCGGCGAACCGTCGATGTCGCCGAAGTCCCGTCCTGCCGATTCTTCCGGCGGATTGCCCGCGGGCCATAAGTCGGGACGCAGATTCCAAATGAGATGATACCGCTCGGTGAAGATCGTGCGGATCGGGTAACTGGCGTCGTTCGGCCGGCAGCACGTGTGTCGTTCGCGGGCGGTAAACAAGTGGTCGCGTGCCGGATCGACACGCCCCGATTTCTCGGAAAGCAACACGTTCAAGAAACTACGGCCGGTCATTTCGGGCAGCGGCTTCAGACCGGCAGCCTCCATCACCGTCGGCGCAACGTCGGTCAAACTCACGAAGTCGTCGACGATCCGTCCGCCGGGAACCTTCGATTTCCAGCACACCGCAAGCGGTGCGTGCGTTCCCGAGTCGTAACAGTTCGCTTTCGCCCGGGGGAACGGCATGCCGTTGTCGCCGGTCATGATCACGAGCGTATTGTCGAGTCGTCCGGCTTGTTCGAGCACGTCGAGGATGTGTCCGACCTCTTGGTCGAATCGCTGAACTTCGAAGTAGTAGTCGGCGATGTCGCTGCGGACCGTCGGCGTATCGGGCAAGAACCCCGGTACGCGAATCTTGGTGGGATCGATACCGGCTTTGCTACCGCTACCTTTTGTGTACGGGCGATGCGGATCGAAGCCCCCGAACCAGAAGCAAAACGGTTTGTCTTCCGGGACCGTTTTGAAGAAGTCGTCGAAGCTGCGGAACGAAGGACCGGCGGGATTGCGGACGCGTCCCGTACCTTCGAGCGTACCCGGCCCCCAACCTTTACGAGTAAG
>CAYVVR010000017.1:0-15273 GCA_964454655.1 uncultured Planctomycetaceae bacterium
AATCGGATTGCCGCGACGACCCTAGAAAAATAACAGGTACGGCCGACAAAAAAGTAAGGGTTCGAAGACGCCCGTCAGTTTCGAAGTTCGATCGGTCGGTCGCCCAAGGGACCGAATTCGAGGCGATCGCCTTCCAGCCAGTATCGTTGCCAAAGCTCGAAAACCAGCAAGGCCCACAATCGGTGGCCGTGGTTGAAGGTTCCCGTTTCGTGTTCGGCGACCAACGTGCGGACGGCTTCGGGCTGGAACCATTCGCGGGCCAAGGTTCGCTCGTCCAACAGCACGTCGCGAATCAGTTGTTGCAGCGGCCCGCGGAACCATGCGCCCAGCGGTACACCGAACCCCATTTTTGACCGCGTGCGAATCGGTTCGGGCAGGATGTCGGAAAACGCTTCCAGCAAGATTCGTTTTCCGCGGCCGCGATGCAGCTTCGAACTCCGCGGCAACTGCGCGGCCCACTCGACCAGCTCGTGTTCCAAGAAAGGCGGACGGCATTCCAAGCTGTGGGCCATCGACGCGATATCGACCTTGGTCATCAGGTCGCACGGCAGGTACGTTTGCAAGTCGCTCAGGGCGATCGCCGTGACGCGGTCGCGCTGAGCCGCTCGCTGGTAGTTCTCACGCAAGAACGTGATGGGATCTTCGTCGGGAAGCCGGGCCAGGAATTCGTCCCGGTACAGCATCGCCCGACGCGTTTGGTTGAAGATCGACAGCCAGTCGAAATAGCGCTCCAGGTAGTCGTAGTTGACGGCTTCCAAGAATCGTTTCGCACGTCGGACGATCGACTTCTGCCGCGAAGAACAAGGGATCGACTGCCATATCCGCGATCCCAAGATCGCCCGAAACCAGCGCGGCAGACGGTCGATGTGCGAGGCTAACATGACCGCCTTGTATCGCGGATAGCCGAGAAACAACTCGTCGCCGCCGTCGCCGGTCAACGCCACCGTGACGCGACGACGCGTCATCTGCGAGACGTACCACGTCGGAATGGCCGAGCTGTCGGCGAACGGCTCGTCGTAATGGTGGATCAGCTTCGGCAAAATCGCCAAGGCGTCGGGATTGACTTGGAACTCTTCGTGGTGCGTGCCGAAGGCTTCGGCGGCGATGCGGGCGTATTTCGTCTCGTCGAAATCAATCTCGGGAAAACCGATGGAGAACGTGCGCACCGGTTCCGGAGACGCCTCTTGCATCAGGCCGACGACCAGCGACGAATCGACTCCGCCCGAAAGAAACGCGCCCAGCGGTACGTCGCTTTCCATCCGCGAACGTACGACGGCTCGCAGCCGCTCCCGGATCTCTTCTTTTTGCGTTTCGTACGGCGTGTCGTTTTCACGATTGAAGTCGGGATGCCAGTACGCGCGAACCTCGAGCGCGTCGTTCTCAAATACCGCCATGTGGCCCGGCGGCAACTTTGAAATGTCGCGGTAAATCGTTTGCGGATGCGGAACGTATTGATAGGCCAAAAAGGCGTCGAGGGCCTTCGGCGAAACTTCCCGCGGAATGCCGGGAGCCGCCAACAAGCTCTTGAGTTCCGAGGCGAACACCAGCCGTCCGGGGCGGCGGCAGTAGAACAGCGGTTTTTCGCCCAACCGATCCCGCGCAAGGACCAAGCGTCGCCGGGGAGCGTCCCAAAGGGCCAGGGCGAACATACCGTTGAGATGTTCCACGAATTCCAGGCCCATCTCGGCATACAGGTGGAGGATGGCCTCGGTGTCGCAGCGGGTGCGGAACCGGCGGCCGGCGCCTTCCAGACGCCGCCGTAACGCCCGGTGATTATAGATTTCGCCGTTGAAGACCAGCACGATCGAGCCGTCTTCGGTGCACATCGGCTGTTTGCCGCCGGAAAGGTCGATGATCGACAGCCGGCGATGTCCCAGGCCGACGCCGATCGGCGGTTCGTTTTCGCGACGGGGAGGGTACTCGGCAAGATGAATGCCTTCTTCGTCGGGGCCGCGGTGTGCCAGGGCCCGCGTCATCGTTTCGAGCACCGACCGCGAAAGCCCCAGCTCGGGGTTCGTCCAAACTGCTCCGGTGATGCCGCACATGCACGTTCTTCCGTGAGGTTGGAAATCCTGATCAGCCTACCGCCATCGAGACGGCGTTGCTTTGGGCGGTTCGAGGTTCCAGCAGTGCCCGGTACAACTCGCAATACCGGTCGATCATGGCTTCCGCCGAGAAGTGTTCGACGACCCGTCGCCGGGCGTTTTCTCCCAGTCGCCGCGCGGTGTCGGGATCGTTGAGAAGATTGCGGGTATGCCGGATGAATTCGGCTCGCCCCTTCTCGCCGACCGGAACGAGATAGCCGGTTTCGCCGGGAACGACCAGGTCGCGGTTGCCGGGGATGTCGGTCGCGACTACCGGCACGCCCAAGGCCATCGCTTCCATGACGGTGTTCGACAGCCCTTCGTAACCGCTGGTCGACCAAAGGACGTCGAGACGCCGCATGATCCGCAAGGCGTCGTTGCGATGCCCCAAGAAATGAACGCGATCTTCCAGGCCGAGGTTGTCTCGGAATCGCACCAGATTATCGTACAGCGGCCCGTCACCGAGCACCAAAAGGTGAACGCGAGGGCAAACGCGAATGAGCAAATCGACCGCCCAAATGGCGTCTTTGACGCGTTTTTGCGGCCACAGGCGGCCGACGACCCCGACCAGTTGCGCGTCGTCGGGCAAGTCGAGTTCCAACAAGATGGCTTCCCGAGAGACTTGAGGCAGCGTGATCGGCTCGATGCCGTTGGGAATGACGGTGATCTTTTCTGCCGGAATGCCGTGCGCCGCGCAGTAGGCCTTCACCCCGGTGCTGTTGGCGACGATTTTGTCGCTGCGCTTGGCCAAGAAGCGATCGATCGCCCATTGAGGCCATCCCTTCCACAGGTCGATGCAGCGTTCACCCCCGATGACGACGGGCACGCCGCACCGGCGCGCGGCAAGCCGGCCGTAGGCATTGGCTGCGAAGATCCACGTTTGGACGATATCGGGCTTCACCTCCCGCAATGTTCGGCACAAGCGTCGGTAGGCACCGGGGTCGATCTTCCATTTCTTGCCGATGATCGTCGTCGGAACACCGGCCCGGTCGAGCTCTTCGTGGAGCGGCCCGTCGCGCGTGAGGACGACGACGTGGACGGGGTAGCCGCGGGCGTGCAACCCCTTGGCCAATATGACCAGTTGCTTTTCGGCCCCCGCCCGGTCCAAGGTGGGGATGATATGTACGATACGAGGCAATTGGGCGTCCATGGCCGGTCGGTCCGCTCAAGGGATGTGTCCGAAGGTCGTCCGACGCGTGATTCGGCAAAAGGAAGGCGTCCGCTTCCCGCGACGGAGAATTTCTCTTGCCCATTCGTGTTCCTTGTCTTGGCTATCTTACCGAATCATCGTCTTTTCGGCAGCATCGGTTTTCCGGAGAGACGCCTTTGCTGGAGAGAAGGCAGGTGGAGTGGGAGTTATAGAGAAAAGGGGTTTCCTGCCTCGTTTGCATGGGGGGTAGTTGCCGTTCGTTCGGGCTGTATGATGGTGGCGGACCCCCAAGCGAAGGAACTTCTTGACCCGGGAAAACGTCTATGGTTCCAGCCGCACGACGATGCTTTGGTGTCGGGCGGTCGAGATTCCCCGATCGGCCTCGGTCGGTGGAGCTTGCTTTCGTGTCTCGCTTTCCAGCCTTCCTGAAAACCAAAAGGTTGCCGGTGCGACTGCCGGCTCACGAGAATTCGGCTCATCTCGTTCTGTAAGGAGCAGAGAACATGCGTACGCGTTCCGGTCGTCGTCTTGGTCGTGCCGTTTGGCATTGGGTGGCCGCTTGCAGTTTGGTGCTGGGAGCGGTGCTCTTTGCGCGCGGAGTCTTCGTACAGGCCGATCCGGCGGCCGCGTGGCCGTCGTGGGCTTGGTTGGTACCGGGCGTGGCCGAACAAGGAGAAGCCGCCATGCGGAAGCAGGCCGAAACCGCCCAGCGCGAAGGAAACTTCCGGGACGCCTACGAACTCTACGAAAAGCTGATTCTCGATTCTGCGACCGATCCGCGGCTGGTCGGCGGCGATCTACGGAACGCTTGGCAATGCCTGGCGAGGCTCAATCGCATCAAAGAAATCGACGCCTTGCTCGAAAAGGCGGTCGAGGTCCATGCCGAAAATTGGCGGCTGTTGCAGACGGCGGCCGAGCTGTACGTCGAAATTCCGCACCAGGGATTCAAGATCGCCGGAACATTCGAACGCGGACCGCATCGGGGAGGGGGCGAGTCGGTCAACAGCTACGAACGGGATCGAGTGCGGGCGCTGCAATTGATGCGCCAAGCTATGAAATCGGCCGACCGAGACGACCGCAAAGACGAAGTGGCCCGGTTCTATCTGAAGTTCGCACAACTTCTGCTTGGGAATCGCGGCTACAGCGAGGCGTGGCGTTTGCAAGCCCTGACCGATCTGGAGACGCTTCCCGACTACGAACCCGGCTGGGGCTATTACGGCGGCGTGCGGGGGGCGCCCGTCGATGAACAAAACAAGCCGGTCTTGTACACGGTGCCCGACTCGTTCGACGCGGCTGCAAGCGACGGCCAACGCTGGCGCTGGTGCCTGACGCAGGCGGTCGAGATGGATCCGAACCTGCGGGACCAGGTCGATCATCAGTTCGCGAGCTTTCTTTACAACCAGTTCGGCGTGCACACGATGGCCGACTACGGTTGGTTCTTCCGCGGGCTGGAAACCTCGGACGACGAGCGGGCGCAAACGTGGGCGTTGCATAAGCTGTCGGACGACGAAACCATCGCTCGGTTGGCGACCGGCATCCAGCGATTCACGCTGCCCGACGAGTTCAATTACATCAAGATTTGGCAGCGTCTGGCCGAGAACCCCAAGACGAGCTGGGGGCGTGCGGCGCTTTCCCAATTGGTCGAAGTCTACCTGAATCGCAGGCAGTATGATCGCGCCGCCGAAGCCCTGCGCACCTTGATCGCCGGTGCGCAGGGGCGGGAGAAAGAGAACCTCCAACGACGGCTCGACCAGATCGTCGGGAACTGGGGACGATTCGAGCCGCGGATGACGCAACCGGCCGGTAAAGGGGCCACCGTCGATTTCCGCTTCCGGAACGGCGACCAGGTCACGTTCACGGCATGGGAGCTGAAAATCGACGTGCTGCTGGACGACGTGAAGGCCTATTTGAAATCGAACCCCGGCCGGGTCGATTGGAACAAGATTCAGATCGACAACATCGGTTACGATCTGGTGCGAGGGCAGCGGGAGAAATACCGCGGAGAGCAGGTCGCCAAGTGGGATCTGGCACTAGAGCCGCGGCCGAACCACTTCGATCGTCGGATCACGGTGACGACGCCCTTGCAAAAGGCGGGCGCCTACCTGCTCGAATCGAAGATGGCCGACGGCAACACGAGCTTCATCGTGTTGTGGGTGGCCGACACCGCCATCGTCAAGAAACCGCTTTCCGATCGGCAGTGGATCTATGTCGCCGATGCCGTTTCCGGCGATCCCGTGCCCAAGGCGAACGTTGAATTCTTCGGTTGGCGGCAGCGGCACGTGTCGGGAAAAACGTACGTCGTCGAGACGAAGAATTTTGCCGCTTTCACCGACGAGAATGGACAGGTGATCGTCGATAAGTCCCGCGTTCCCGACGATTACCAATGGCTCATCATCGCCCGAACCGATTCCGGCCGGTTGGCCCACTTGGGTTACAGCGGAATTTGGTATCCGCGCTACTACGATGCCCAATACAACGCCGTCAAGGTGTACACGATCACCGACCGGCCCGTCTATCGTCCGGAACAAAAAGTGCATTACAAGTTCTGGGTGCGGCACGCCCAGTACGACAAGCCCGACGAATCGCAGTTCGCAGGAAAAGCGTTCCGGGTCGAACTGCGGGATCCGCAAGGGACGGTGATCGCCAAGAAAGACGTCACCGCCGATGCCTACGGCGGTTTCGAGGGCGAATACGACTTGCCCGAAGATGCCAAGCTGGGCGTGTACGGGCTTTCGGTATGGCAGGGGAACCGGCAGCTCGGCGGCGGATCCTTCCGGGTCGAAGAATACAAGAAGCCGGAATTCGAGGTCGTCGTTGAGGCACCTTCGAAGCCCGTCCAACTGGGTGAGAAGGTCACGGCCAAGGTTTCGGCGAAGTACTACTTCGGCTCGCCCGTGACGAAGGCCAAGGTCAAGTACAAGATCGAGCGGACTGGCTATACCGAAAAATGGTACCCCGTCATGCCGTTCGATTGGCTCTACGGGGAAGGCTACTGGTGGTTTGCCTACGATTATCCGTGGTATCCCGGTTGGGCGCGTTGGGGTTGCGTGCGACCGCATCCGAGCTGGTGGCCGGTCGCTCCGCAACCGCCCGAGCTGGTCGCCGAGGCCGAAGTGCCGATCGGGCCCGACGGCACCGTCGAGTTGACGATCGACACGGCCATGGCGAAGTTGATGCACGCCGATCAGGATCACCGCTACTCGATCACCGTCGAAGTTACCGACCAATCACGGCGGACGATCGTGGGAACGGGAACGGTCACCGTCACGCGGGATCCGTTCAAGGTGTACGTGTGGTTGCCGTCGGGATACTATCGGGCGGGTGACGTGATTCCGGTCCACTCGATGGCTCGCACTCCGAACGGCGAACCGGTCGAAGGCAAGGGAAAGCTCGTCCTTTACGGAATCACGTACGAAGACGGCAAACCCGTCGAGACGCCGCTGGCGAAATGGGAGATGAATCCGGGGCCGACCGGTGAAGCGGTCGTTCAAATTCGGGCCGCCAAGGCGGGACAGTATCGCCTTTCGCACACGGTGACCGACAAGGCCGGGCACACGATCGAAGGCGGATACATCTTCACGATCATCGGCGACGATTTCGCGAGCGATCGGTTCCGCTTCAACGATCTCGAGTTGGTGCCCGACAAGGCCGACTACAAGCCCGGCGATACCGTGCAGTTGCAAGTGAACACGAACCGCCGAAACGCAACGGTTCTGTTGTTCGTCCGACCTGCCAACGGCGTGTACTTGCCGCCCAAAGTGTTGCATTTGAAAGGCAAGAGCACCGTCGTACCGATCGAGGTGACGACCAAGGACATGCCGAACTTCTTCGTCGAGGCGGTGACCCTTTACGAAGGGCGCGTATTCACCGAGACGCGGGAAATCTTCGTGCCTCCGGCCAAACGCGTGTTGGATGTGACCGTCGAACCCTCGAAAAAGGAATACCTGCCCGGCGAAAAGGCCGAGGTCAAGGTCACGTTGAAGACGCTCGACGGCGAACCGTTCGTCGGTTCGACCGTGGTCGCGATCTACGACAAGGCCGTCGAGTACGTTTCCGGCGGCAGCAACGTGGGCGACATCAAGAAGTTCTTCTGGGAATGGCGACGGCATCATCATCCCCAAACCGAGCACACGCTCGCTCGCAGTTCGGGGAACATCAACCCGCCCGGAAAGCCGGGAATGGCCAATCTCGGCATCTTCGGGGCGACCGTAGCCGATGAAGAAGGAATCGAAGTCGAAGAAGCCGCCTTCAATGGTGTCCGCCAGTTGCGCGGCGCGGCATTCGGCTATGGAGGATTCGCAGGCGGGGCCGACCTCGCCATGCCGATGGCCGAAGCGAAGGCCATGGCCGACGGAATGCCGGCGCCGATGGCCGCCATGGCGCCCGGGGCGAATCGAATGGCCAAATCCCGCGCGCTTTCGGAAGCGTCCGAGCAACAAGGCGGCGCGGCGACCGTCACCCCGACGGTTCGCAAAGAATTCGCCGATACGGCTTTGTGGGTGGGATCATTGGAAACCGACGGCGACGGGACCGCCCTCGTCAAGCTCGACATGCCCGAGAACTTGACCACGTGGAAGATCAACGTGTGGGCGATGGGGCATGGGACCCGCGTCGGCGAAGCACACGTCGATGTGGTCACCCGCAAAAACATCATCGTGCGGCTTCAAGCCCCGCGATTCTTCGTCGAAACCGACGAGGTCGTGCTTTCGGCGGTCGTGCATAACTACCTGAAACAGGCCAAAGACGTGACCGTCAAGCTCGACCTCAAAGGCGGCACGTTGCAACCGCTCGATGATCTCGTGCGACAGGTACGCATCGAGTCGAACGGCGAAGCCCGCGTCGATTGGCGGGTGAAGGTCCGCCGCGAAGGCGAGGCGACGGTTCGCATGTCGGCCTTGACCGACGTCGAGTCCGACGCGATGGAGATGCGGTTCCCCTGCTACGTGCATGGGATCGACAAGATGGTGCCGTACTCGGGCTGGATTCGGCCCGATAAAGAGTCGCTCGCCTTCCGCCTGGATGTGCCCGAGCAACGTCGGCCCGAGACGACTCGTCTCGAAGTTCGCTACTCGCCTACTTTGGCCGGCGCGATGATCGACGCCTTGCCGTACCTGCTCGACTATCCGTACGGATGTACCGAGCAGACGCTCAACCGGTTCGTTCCCGCGGTCGTTACGCAAAAGGTCCTCTTGGAAATGGGCGTCGACTTGGAAGAAATCGCCCGCAAACGAACGAACCTCAACGCGCAGGAAATCGGCGACGACGCCGAGCGGGCGAAGCAATGGAAACGCTACGATCGCAACCCGGTGTTCGATACCGCCGAGATGCAAAAGATCGTGAATGCCGGCGTCCAGCGGCTCACCGAAATGCAGCTTTCGGACGGCGGTTGGGGCTGGTTCTCGGGTTACGGCGAACATTCGTGGCCGCATACGACGGCCGTCGTCGTACACGGGCTGCAAATCGCCCGCGACAACGACGTCGCCTTGGTGCCCGGCGTCTTGGAACGCGGCGTGGAATGGCTGAAACGGTACCAGGCCCGCCAGGTCGAGTTGCTTCAAAACGCCGAGAAGCAATTGAAGGACGTGCCGAAGAAGCATGCCGCCGACAACCTCGACGCGTTCATCTACATGGTCCTCGTCGATGCCGGGGCGCCGAATGCCGAGATGAAGCGGTTCCTGTACCGCGATCGGCTGGGGCTTTCGGTCTACTCGCTGGCCATGTTCGGCCTGGCCCTCGACAAGGAAGGCGACCGCGAGAAGCGCGACATGGTCATACGAAACATCAACCAGTACGTGGTTCAAGACGACGAGAACCAAACGGCCTGGTTGAACATGTCGAACTGGAGTTGGTGGAGCTGGTACGGCAGCGAGACCGAGGCGATGGCCTACTACCTCAAGCTGCTCGCCCGTACCGATCCCAAGGGCGAATTGGCGCCGCGGTTGGTGAAGTATCTGCTGAACAACCGCAAGCACGCCACCTATTGGAACTCGACGCGCGATACGGCCTTGGTCGTCGAGGCGTTCGCCGACTACATCCGCGCCAGCGGTGAAGACAAGCCGCAAATGACCGTCGAGGTGTACTTGGACGGCGAATTGCAGAAGGCGGTCGAGATCACGCCCGAAACGTTGTTCAGCTTCGACAACAAGTTCGTGATCGAAGGCGAGGCGTTGACCACCGGCGAGCATACCGTCGAGTTGCGGCGGAAAGGCAGCGGACCGCTTTACGTGAACGCTTATTTGAGCTACTTCTCGCTCGAAGATTTCATCCCGCCCGCCGGGCTGGAAATCAAGGTCGAACGGAAGTACTACCGCCTGGAACGCGTCGACGCGACCGCCCAAGTGGCCGGTTCTCGCGGTCAAGTGATCGACCAAAAGGTCGAGAAGTACCGCCGCGTACCGCTGGAAAACCTCGACGAGGTGACCAGCGGCGACTTGATCGAGATCGAGCTCGAGATCGAAAGCAAGAACGACTACGAGTACATCGTGTTCGAAGATCGGAAGGCCGCCGGTTTCGAGCCGGTCGACCTGCGGTCGGGCTACAACGGGAACGCGTTGGGAGCCTACGTCGAGTTCCGCGATGAACGCGTGGTCTTCTTCGTGCGTCGCCTAGCTCGCGGCAACCACAGCGTGAGTTACCGTGTGCGTGCCGAGATACCCGGCAAGTTCTCGGCACTGCCGACGAAGGCCGAGGCGATGTACGCGCCGGAGTTGCGGGCGAACTCGAGCGAGATCAAGCTCCGCATTGCCGATCGTCCGATCGTCGACGAATAATCGCTCGGCGAATCGAATCGCCGTCATTGACGAAGGGCTCCGGCCGAACCGATTCGACCGGAGCCCTTTTGGGTCTTGTTCGATCGGTCGACGCCGTCGACAACAGGGGTGTTGCCGATCAGGTGTGATAGTCGGCGTTCAGCCGCACGTACTCGGGCGTGAGGTCGGTCGTCCAGAAGCGGGCCTTCGCGTCGCCCTCGGAAAGCTCGAGCTCGATGAGCGTGTCTTTTTCGGCACGGATCGACGCCGAGACCTCGGCCTCGTCGTACTCGACCGGTACGCCGCCTTGGTACAGCAGGTAGCCGTTCACACGTAGCGAAATGCCTTTAGGATCGAACGGCACGCCCGCGTATCCCGCAGCCGAGACGATCCGCCCCCAGTTCGGATCGGCCCCGTGAATGGCCGCTTTGACCAGTGGGCTGTTGGCGATCGTGCGAGCGATTTGCAGGGCGTCTTCCCGAGTCTTGCAGCCCTCGACCTCGATCGTGATGAGGTGCGTGGCGCCTTCGCCGTCGGCGGGGATCATGCGGGCAAGCTCGCTGCACAGATCGTGCAACGCCGTCTTGAACTCGTCGAGCAGGTCGCCTTCCAGCGGCGGACCTCCGGCGGCACCGTTCGCCAACAACAGCACCGTGTCGTTGGTGCTCATGTGGCCGTCGACGTTGATGCAGTTGAAGGTGTCTTCGACGACCTCACGCAAGATTTGCTGGGCGGTCTCGGGCGTCAACGTGGCGTCGGTGATGACGACGCCCAGCATCGTGGCCAGGTTCGGCCCCATCATGGCGGCCCCTTTGACCATTCCGGTGAGCTGGATCTCGCGCCGGGCGATCGAAATCGTGCGGCCGGCGAGTTTGTACACCGTGTCGGTCGTCATCATGCCGCGGGCGGCAAGGATGAGGGCTTCTTCGTCGTTGCCCAATCGCTTGGCGGCCAGCTCGATTCCCTTGGCGATCTTATCCATCGGCAGGTAGGTACCGATGATTCCGGTCGACAGGACGAGAGCCTGGTCTTCGGTCGCGCCGACGGCCTCGGCCGCGAGACGAGCCATCTCGTAGGCGTCTTTCAGACCGCGTTCGCCGGTGCAGGCGTTCGCGTTACCCGAGTCGATGACCACCACGCGGGTCTTGTCGTTGGGGGTCCGTTCGCGGTCGAGTTGGACCGGGGCGGCGAACACGCGATTCTGCGTGTACACCCCGGCGGCGACGGCAGGCGTTTCCGACACGATCAACGTCAAGTCGGGCTTGCGCAGATCCCGCTTGAGTCCGCAGTGCACGCCCGATACCAAAAAACCCTTGGGTACTCGAATGGCCATCGACTCGAATGTCTCCCTATTGGTGGTCGCGAATCATCGCGGAAACGTCAGCTTGATTCGAATACGGTGATCGAACCGCCGAGGCGTTGCCGATCGGCCGGCAAAAAGCGGTTCGGCGGTATCGAACCGGGTTACAACAGGGCCGTCGTTTCGGGATAACCGTAGATGATGTTGAAGTTTTGCACGGCCGCTCCCGAGGCGCCCTTGATCAGGTTGTCGATACAACTGATGGTCACGACACGTCCCTGTACCAACCGCGCCGTGACGTGACACATGTTCGTGCCCATGGTGTCCTTGGTGGCCGGAAGGTGATCGACCACGCGGACGAACGGTTCGTCGGCGTAGAACGTCCGCAGGCACTGGAGGAGTTCTTCCTCTTGGACGTCGCGTGTCGGCTTGGCGTAGGCGGTGGTCAAAATGCCGCGGTCCATCGGCGTCAAATGAGGCGTAAACACGACCCGCACCGCTCCTCCGGCACGATCGCCCAAGAATTGTTCGATTTCGGGGGTGTGCCGGTGTCGCCCCACGTTGTAGGCCGAAATGCTTTCGTTGCATTCGGGGTAGTGGGTCGTCAACTTGGGCGTGCGGCCCGCCCCGGAGACACCGCTTTTCGAATCGATGATGATGTCGTCCGGTTCGATCAGCTTGGCGGTCAACAGCGGGGCCAATGCCAAGATCGCCGAAGTCGGGTAGCAGCCGGGGTTCGCCACCAACTGTGCGCCGCGAATCTGTTCGCGATACAACTCGGGCAGGCCGTAGGGCACCTTCCCCAGCCGATCGGCGTCGGGATGCTTTTGGCCGTACCATTGGGCGTAGACGTCGGCGTCGTGCAACCGGTAGTCGGCGCTGAAGTCGACCACCCGGCATCCCGCGTCCAGCAGGTCGGGAATCACTTGGGCGCTGGCCGCATGGGGAAGACAACTGAAGACGCACTCGGCCCGGGCCGCGATCTCGGCCGGCGAGAGGTTCTCCAGGCACAGGTCGAGCCGCCCGGTCAAGGACGGATGGACCATCGCGATCGGGGCGTTCTCTTGGCGGCTCGTGACCGCGACGATCTCGGCCTGAGGATGACGCAACAGGATCTTGATCAGTTCCACCGCCGTGTAGCCGGTGGCTCCCATTACGGCAATCTTGGTCATTGCAGAATCCGGCGAAACCAGAGGGACGACTGACGTGTTATGCCTTCCCGCCGGAAGCTGCCCGAACCTGCTCGGCAGGTCGAAGGCGGCTTCGTTCCTTCGGGCGGCGTCGATCGATACAGATTGGCGACACGCACGGCGAGTGAACGGTTCGCACCCGACAAGTCGCCGCAACGTAAAGGCAAACCTGCAATATACCCGTCATCCGAACGGGCGACTAGGGGCGAAGTCGTCCGGTACGCGTGCCCCCAATGTTGACTATATATGCCCCCTCGGCTGTCAAGCGGCTGGATGATCGCCCGATGTTAAAGCAGGACAACATCCGGGCTTTTCGACGGCGACCGGCGGGCGTTTGACCGTCCGTCGCGGTGTTTTCGTAAGTGCATGAAATAACGCAAGTTACGGTTCGTTTGTTTGACACGGACGAAAAAAGGCGTCAAGATGATACTCAACTCCGCTCACGGCGGCGTGAGCGGTGGAACTTCTTGGCTTTTTGGGGCGTCCAAGAAACCGGAACAGACGTGAACGACGACTCGCAACTGATCAAAGCGACTCTTGCCGGGAAGACGGCGGCATTCGGCCGGCTGGTGCGAAAGTACCAGGATCGGCTCTATAACACTATGCTCCACGTCGCCGGCAACGGGGTGGATGCCCAAGACGTCGTTCAGGAGGCGTTCATTCAAGCCTTTTTGCACCTAGATTCGTTTGCCCAAGAGAGTGCGTTTTATACCTGGCTGTACCGGATCGCCTTCAACGTCGCGGCCACCCATCGACGCCGAAGAAAACCCACCGTGTCGATTGAGGACGTCCGAGAACGCGTCGGCGAAGAACCGGCCGGTCAGGACGACGGACCTTCCGAAGAAATCGAGCGCCAAGAACGGTGCCGCTTGGTTCGTGAAGCCATCGCCTCGCTTCCCGAGGAACATCGCCAGGTTTTGGTGTTGCGGGAAATCGACGGTTGTTGTTACGAAACGATTGCCGAAATCTTGCAACTACCCATTGGAACCGTTCGCAGCCGGTTGCATCGGGCCCGGTTGCAGTTGAAAGAAAAACTCAAAGAATCGCCCATCGATTTGTAGATTCGCAACCTTAGCCGAGCACAGAATTTGAGAGATCGACCGGTCGCGACAGGTTCAGGCGACACGATCGAACGCCGAAAAGAGCCATGAAGAACGTACCGGAAAACGAACTGTTCAGCGCCTACCTCGACGGCGAATTGACCGCCGAAGAGGAACGGCGTGTCGAACAGTTGCTCGCCGAAAGCGACTCGGCGCGGCAGCTGATGGACGAATTACGGTCCCTCAGCGCCGTGTTGCAATCGCTGCCGCGCGAGCAGGCACCGGTCGATTTCGGCGATCGCGTGTTGCGGGAAATCCGGCATCGCGTGCTCGACGATTCGTCGCTCGGTACCGTCGAAGGCCCGCAACCGAGGGCTGCCGACGAATCGATCGACGACGAAACGCCGCTTCCGCCGATCACGTTCAAGGCCGTCTTGCGGCGGGTCGCGCGACCGCGCAATCTCATTTGGGCAATCGTGGCCGCGTCGGTGGCGATGGTTTTCTACATGGCCGACGTGAACCAGCGCTTCGGCGAACGTCCGCAAGACTTGGCGTTGCGATCGGCGCCTTCCGAAGATGCGGGTGTCGCGATCGAGATGGAGGCCGCCGACGAGGCACCGTCGGCCCCGGCACCGGAAGCGTTCGCCGTCGGCGCCGAACAACCGGAAGAAGCTGCACCGGAGGCGGCGGCGACCGAGGCCGCGCCGGCCATTACCCGAATCGAAGTGATGCCCGCCGGCCCGGCGGCAACGGCCGATGTTTCCAACGAGCCGAAGGAAGGCGAGGCGGAGATGCTCGCGAGCGCGGTCGAGCCGATCGACATCGTTTGCGTCGTCGATCCTCAGGTTGATCCCGACCAATTGGCATCGGTAGTCGTCGTCCGGCGGAATGCCGTTCCCGATCACGCGTTACCCGGCGAGGGCTGGGAGTTTGCCGCTGAGACGGCGCCCGCGCGAAATGCTCCGCCGCCCGTGCGAATCGAACGGCAGCAACTGGGAGCCCGCGAAGAAATGGTCGTCGAGATGACGGCGAACGCAGCGCAGTTGCAGGCCGTGCTCGATGAATTGGGGACGCGGCCGGAGGTCGCAGAAATCCAGGTGCCCCCGCCGGTTGAATCGTTGGCTCGCATGGAAGCTCGAAGTCGGCTGCGCGTCGTGCCGCGAGACCGATTGGCGATGACGCGGCGTCAGGCTATTCCAGAAGCGACCGCCTACGGAGGTGAGGCCCGCGGGGCGAAGCCTCCGGCGTCGCAGGCGATGATGGCGGAACCGGCGGCTCCTCCGGCAGCGGCGGCCGAGCAACCCGGCGGTGTCGTGGAAGGGGCGGGACCGGGTCTCCGATCGCTTGCTGCGGGACGGGCGATGCGCGCCTTCGGGGCGGCTCCCGGTTCCGAGGCCAAGCCGTCGGCCGAAGAGGCGGCACCGGCCGAAAAACCGGTAGAAAATGGAGCGGCGCGTTCGATGGCGGGAGCGGGGGACGAGCAGGCCGAAGCGAGTGCCGATGCGGTCGCAGGCGGCGGCAAATCGCCGGTCCGCACGAAAGCGGCGCCTCCGAAGCTGGTCAACCAAGACGCCCTCTCGCAAATACAAACGATGCCCAGGGCCCAGGTGCCCGTCCGGTTGGTCTTCGTTCAGAAGAGACCGCTCGGGGCGCCCTCTCCGGCGGCGGTAGAAAAGGCCCCGGAAGCTGCGCCCGCCGAATTGCCTGCCGATTCCTCTCGCTGAGCTTCTCTTTTGCGAGCAGGATCTCCTCTTTTGCGG
>CAYVVR010000017.1:15283-16582 GCA_964454655.1 uncultured Planctomycetaceae bacterium
CCGGCCGTACAGTTTCAGTGTCCCGCGATTTTCGCAGGGCATTGTCTTTGGTTCGATCGTGTGTTTCGGCGCGCGGTCGCTTTTTCGTTGGTGAAATAACGGGAGTCGAAAACGATGTCGCAAGTGACGATCGTCGTGCGTCCGAACGGGCCGTTCGTCGTGCAAGGGCCGGTCAAAGTGGTCGATGCGGATGGAAACGTCTTCGTCGAAAGCGAGGACAAACCGATCGCCTTGTGTCGGTGCGGTGCGGCGAAGAATCGGCCGTTCTGCGACGGCGCGCACAAAGAATGCGGCTTCCAAGCCGACGATCGCGTTTCGCCTCGAGAAAACGCGTAAGGCTACGAGTCGGAATCGCCGGTTACGCCTCGTTTTCGCGGACGGCCGGCGACGGCGCCGACGAACCGTCGGGAAGGTCGAGCGTGCAGCGGTCGTTGAGCAAGTCGATCAGCCTGCGCAGTCGGCCGAAATTGCGGCGATTGAAATGGAAGATCAACCGCGGCAGCTCGCGCAGCTCGGGTTCGTCGGCCTCTTCCGCCAACGGCGGTCCCACGCGAAATCGTCCCGAACGCAGCAGGTCGCGAAATGTCTCGTTGATTTCTTCGAGGGTTTCCGGCGTCGGCGGTTCGCGCAGACGCATCACCAGGTGATGGCGTACGTAACGCACGCTGTGAAAGTTGCGATAGAAGTGCAAAATTTCGTCGGCGGCCGCTTCGGCCGACGTACACAGGCGATACAGGGCGAGATCGTCTTCGTCGATCATGCCGCGGGCCAAGAGTTGATCGACCAGTAGCTTTTCGAAATCACGCCAGTAAGTGCCGTTGGGTTCGTCGAGCAAAACGACCGGGATCGGGTCTCGTTTGCCGGTCTGAAGTAGCGTGAGAACTTCGATGCCTTCGTCGAGCGTGCCGAAGCCGCCGGGCAACAGGCAGACGGCGTGACTTTCCTTCACGAACATCAGCTTGCGCGTGAAGAAATACTTCATGTGAACGAGCTTCGGATCGCCGGCGATGACGGGATTGTCGGCTTGCTCGAACGGGAGCATGATGTTCAGCCCCATCGAGGCCTCGCGACCGGCGCCCGCGTGGCCGGCTTCCATGATGCCGCCGGCTGCTCCGGTGACGACCATCCAACCGGCGTCGGCGATCAGCCGACCGAACTCGGCGGCCAGTCGATACGTGGGTTCGTGCGGCTGGGTGCGAGCCGATCCGAAGATCGCCACCTTTCGACACCAGCGGTAGCGGCGGAAGACCTTGAACGCCGTGCGTAGTTCGCGCAGCGTGCGATTGATCAACTTGAGGT
>CAYVVR010000018.1:0-16448 GCA_964454655.1 uncultured Planctomycetaceae bacterium
GATCCGCCGCCAGAACTCATCGACGCTGAGGCAATCGACGCCGCCGTCGTCGCGTTAGACGAGCTGGAAGGCTGAGCGTCTTCGTTGCGACGTCGGCGATCGGGCACCGCCGAGGCAGACAGCTCAACCTGCACGACCCCCACCGCCTTCACAACCCAACCACGCACCCCCCTCCCAAAAACACAAACCTTCCCGAGATTCCCGCCAATACGACGAAGAACTTCCGGTACCCCCAGGCAACCGACGGAAGGCCCCGGATAGGTCTTCTGTCGAAGGGGAACTCTTTGACTTAGAATAGCGTAGTCGATCACGATCGGCGGTATTGAGCACCCAACTCGCCCGCATCGGGGCGATTCGATCACGGGGACGGAAACGACATATGAATCCACCGAATCGCAACGGAACGAAACCGCGCCCAAACGGTAAGCGGCGGCGGCCGTTGGATCCGTTTCGTGCCGCAGTGTGGCGGGGCCTGTCGGCCGTTCTGCCCCCGCTTTTGACGATCGTCATCTTCATTTGGGTGGGGACGACCCTCAACACGTACATCTTCCAGCCGATCTCGCACGGCATGCGCGACATGATCGTGTGGAGCATCGCCGAGATCGTCCCGCCCAACGCCGTTTCCCCCGAAGACCGCGGCAAGGAAGAAATCCGCATCAACGACAGGCCGTTCCGTCGGCTGCCGAGCGGGCGTTACATTCCGCTGAACGTCTACGTCACCGTGGCCGAGGAAGAAGGCCACGAAATGGTACCGGCCAATGCCAAGGCCTGCTACCAACGTTACGTCGAACTGACGTATTTGCGTCCCAGCGTCGTGATTCCCTTCTTGACGGCGCTGTTGATCTTGCTGGTGTACCTGATCGGCAAGTTTCTGACCGCCCGCATCGGCCGCATGATGTGGACGTTGGTCGAATCGACGATCATCCGGTTGCCGCTGGTGAGCAACGTATACGGGGCGGTCAAGCAGGTGATCGACTTCCTCCTCTCGGAACGCGAGATGGAATACAACCGCGTGGTGGCGGTCGAGTATCCACGGAAAGGCATCTGGTCGCTGGGCATGGTGACGGGCGTCAGTTTTCGTGATCTCGAAGCGGCGGCCAACGAGCCGGTTCTTTCGATTTTGATCCCGACGTCGCCGATGCCGGTGACCGGCTTCACGATCAACGTTCCCAAAAGCGAAGTCGTCGATCTCGACATCACGGTCGACCAGGCATTGCAGTTCATCATCAGTTGCGGCGTGGTCGTACCGCCGCATCAACTGCCCAGCGGCGCGTTGGGACCGGCACCACCGGAAATCCCGTCGCCCGACTCGCACGAATCGACCGAGGGCGAAACCGCTTCGGAATCGGCCGCCGACGAAGCGCCGGCTGCGGCCGATGACGATTTGCCCTCGAAGGCCGACGACGCCCCCGCCGATGCGTCGAACGGCTGACCGCCCGAACGGCACACTCTCGATGGAAGGAAATCTCCCATGACGACGCGTCCCTTGCGAATCGGTACCCGCGGCAGCAAGTTGGCCCGCCGGCAGGCCGATTGGGTCGCGTCGGAACTCGCCCGCCGCGGCGTCGAATGCGAACAAGTACTCATCGATACCCGCGGCGACAAACAACAAGACTGGTCGATCGCGGCGTTGGGTGCCACCGGCGTGTTCACCAAGGAAATCCAACACGCTTTGCTGGCGGGCGAAGTCGATTTGGCCGTTCACAGCCTCAAAGATTTGCCGACCGAACCGGTTCCCGGGTTGCTGCTGGCCGCCGTCCCTGCGCGAGCCCCGTACGGCGACGTGCTCGTTTCGCGGGAAAACATCGCCTTCGAACAGCTTCCGGCGGGCGCGAAGGTGGCGACGGGAAGTCGCCGTCGCCAGGCACAACTGGCGGCCGTCCGTGCCGATCTCGAAATCGTGCCCGTCCGCGGCAACGTCGATACGCGTTTGGCCAAACTCGACGCAGGCGAGTTCGACGCGATCGTGCTGGCCGAAGCCGGCCTAGTGCGGTTGGGTCATGCCGATCGGATCACGCAGCGTCTTTCTCCGCAGTATTTGCTTCCCGCGGTCGGCCAAGGTGCGTTAGGGCTCGAAACCCGCATCGACGACGCCTTCGCCCAATCGCGCGCCGCCTTGCTAGACGATGCGGCAACGCATGCGGCGGTGCGGGCCGAGCGAGCGTTTCTCGCGGCACTGCGGGCAGGCTGTCTTGCGCCGGTCGCGGCGTGGGGACGGTTCTATCGCGGCTGGTTGGTGCTCACCGGTCGTGTCTTGTCGCTCGACGGCCGCACGAAATGCGAAGCGACCTGCTGCGGAACGCCGTCCGATCCCGAAGAACTGGGCCGTCGAACGGCCGCCATCCTGCTGTCGCAGGGAGCAGGCGAGTTGATCACGGCCGCGCACGGGTAAACACCTCTTCCCACTTTGCGCAGTCCCCCTACTCATCCGCTTGGCATGCCCTCTGCTTTCCACTTGACGAACTAGTGTAAATTTGTATACTTTCGTGTTACATGCGGTCGATAAAGCGGTTTGCAGGGTGAACAGAGGAATCGGGGGGCACACTCCCCTACTTACCCACCCGTCCGCTAAAATACCCCCAAGCGCTCACGCCGCTGTTCGTTTCCGGCGGCCGACTCACGGAGGCACACACATGGCAAAAAAAGCGAAAACGGCACGATCATCGACCACCGAGTCGAAAGACAGCAAGAAGCGGGCCATCGACATCATCGAGAACAATCCCGCACTGAAGAACACGGTCGCCCAAATTGAAAAACAGTTCGGCGAAGGCGCCATCATGCCGCTGGGCGCCGAACAGGCCGTTCAGATCGAAGGTATTCCTACCGGTAGCCTGTCGCTCGACTTGGCGCTCGGCGGGCAAGGGATCCCCCGCGGTCGAATCATCGAAATCTTCGGTCCCGAATCGAGCGGGAAGACGACCTTGGCGCTGCACGTGGTGGCCCAGGCACAAGCGGCCGGCGGCATTGCCGCTTTCATCGACGCCGAGCACGCGCTCGACCCTTCGTGGGCGAAGCGATTGGGCGTCGACCTCGAAACCTTGTTGGTCAGCCAGCCGTCCAGCGGCGAAGAGGCCATGCACATCGCCGAGATGCTCATCCGATCGAATGCCGTCGACGTCATCATCGTCGACTCGGTCGCGGCACTCGTTCCCAAGAAAGAACTCGAAGGCGAAATCGGCGATTCGCACGTCGGCCTGCAAGCGAGATTGATGAGCCAATCGTTGCGGAAGCTCACCGGCGCCATCTCGAAGGCGAAAACGGCCGTCATCTTCATCAACCAGATCCGCGAGAAGATCGGGGTCATGTTCGGCTCGCCCGAAACGACGCCCGGCGGCCGGGCGTTGAAGTTCTACGCCACTTGCCGCGTCGATGTCCGAAGAATTGCGCAGTTGCGCGACGGTGAAAACATCATCGGCCAGCGGGTCAAAGCGAAGGTCGTCAAGAACAAGGTCGCGCCGCCGTTCCGCGTGGCCGAATTCGACATGCTGCACGGCTCGGGCATCAGCTACGAGGGCGATCTGCTCGACTTGGGATTGACCCACAAGCTGATCGCCAAGAGCGGCTCGTGGTTGCGTTACGGCGACTTACAATTGGGTCAAGGCCGCGAACGCGCCCGCGAGTTCCTCAAAACGAATCCCGAAGTCGCCAAAGAGTTGGAAGCCAAGATTCGCGAAGCGATCGCCGCGGCCGCGAAATGATCGTCGCGGTTCCGCCCCCGGCCGTCGCCGAGTACGTGAGACGACGTCCCATGGAGTACGAAAACACGCAACACGGACACTGGTATCTTCTCGTGGCGTTTTTGGGCGTCGTCACGATGATCGTGTACGAGATCGATCCTCGAGCACTGGTTCCGGCGTTGGCCGTCCTCGGGGCGGTGTCGCTGGTTTTGCTTTGTTTCGGCAGCTTGACGATTCGCGACGAAGGCGACGCGCTGGTCGCCCGTTTCGGCCCCATTCCGCTCCTGCGTAAACGAATTCCTTACATCCTCATTGAAAAGGTCGAGCCGGTTCGCACGTCGATTTGGATCGGTTGGGGAATCCACTTTGCGCCCCGCTACGGCGCGGTTTGGAACGTGTGGGGCTTCGACGCCGTGCGGATCGTCTACGGAAACCGGACGGTCACGTTGGGGACGAACGACCAAGAAGGCCTGATTCGCTTCCTGGAAGACAAGGTCGCCCGCGTACGTCGCCGCACCGGCCAGTAACCGAACACGTGCCGCCTGAATCAAAAACCCCCGGCTGCCGATGCCGCCGGGGGTTCGTTCTTATCGGTTTCGTCCGCAAACGAAATCAGGTTCCCGAAAGGACGGGGATGCGGACCCGCGTCTGCTCGGGAGCGGCGCTCGAGACGAGCTGCAACGGGTACTTCGGCGCGGGCGGGCCGTCGTGGAATTCGATCGGTCCGGTCGCCAACCGGTACAGCCAGTCGCGCGAGTTCCAGATCGACTTGGCCAAGCCGACCATGCCCTTGGTTTGGCAGTAGATGCGCGACAACCACATGCTGTCGAACCGCAACACCGACCGCAACAGGTTCACGGGGTTGTAGAATGCCGCGTAGGCGGCAAGCATGTTCCACTGACGCTGCCACGGATGGTCGTGCGAGGTGGCGACGCAGTGATTGCCGTCGTAATGCCAGTCTTCGACGGGCTTCCCGCCGGCCGACTTGAGCACCACGCCGTCTTCGAACGGCTTCTCGTAGCCTTTACTGCCGACCGAAGGAGTGAGCAACGTCACCTGGCAGGTCACCGCCCCTTGCTTGAACAAGAAGGCGACCTGGTTGATGATCCCGTAGAGACCTTTCCACGACCACAACGGCTGACCGTCGTGGTGCATCATCATCGGCATGGGGGCGATGCCGTTGTCGAGCAGCATCTTGAACACCGAGGCGGTCTTTTCGGGCGTTTGGCCTTTCTTGATCAACTCGGCGGTCATGTCTTCGATGCCGAACCAAATATAGCGCAAGCCGCCTTCACGCCCCAGCGGGATGAGGTCGCGGTTCTTGTCGACGTCGAATTCGGTTCCTTCGGTTCCGAACAAGATCGTGTCGCGGAACGGCTTGCCGTTCACCGTTCCCTTCGCCATCGCCGAAAAGATTTCTTCGACCGACTGTCGCGAGTTGAAGAAGTTGTCGTCGGTACCGAAGAAGAAGCGAATTCCCGTCCGTTCGGCCACACCCTTGAACTCTTCGACCAACCGGTCGGGGCTGCGATACCGGAACGTCCGCTGGTTGTACGCGGGAATCGGGCAATACGAGCACCGGAACTTGCATCCGTGCGTCGTCACCATCGCCAAGATTTTCGCCTTGTTGCCGATTTTGTCGATCGGCATCGGCGAAGGCGAAAGCGTTTCGCGGTTGTGCGGCGGCTCGAACAGCCCCAAGGCATCGAACGGCAACGGCAACTCGTCGAGGTCCTGAACCAACCGCTGAATGCCCGTATCGACCAGGTATTCGGGATGCCCCACCGGATCGTCCGGCCGGAAGACCAACCCCGGGATGTCGTCGAGCAAGCCCTTCCGTTTGGCGCGGTAGAACGCCTCGCGGATATGCTCCCCTTCGCCGCGTTCTTCCATGATGCGATCGAGGGCCTCGATGAGCACGTACTCTTCGCCCGTGCACACCAAGTCGGCGCCGACCGAGCCGTCTTTCGACAAGCCGAAGAAGTCCCACGGTTCGTAAATCGCCTTGGGACCGCCGGCGATGATCAGGGGACGTTCATCGCCCATCAACCAGGCGTCGCGAATCAGATCGTACGCCCGGGCGCTGTGAATTTGCATGGCGGAAACCAACAGCAGTTCGATCGGGCGTCCGTCGATCTTCGCCTTGCTGGGACGCACCCGCGGCGTCCACTGTTGCATGACCACGCGGGTCTTTTGGAATCCGGCCGCGTACAACGCCGACCCGATCGCCCGGGGGCTTCCCGGGATCAACGCTTTTTCCACCATCACGTACGGCCCGACACTGGTTCTCTTGTCGAACGCGTATACGTACAACGTCGGGATATCGGCTTTTGCCGCTTTGCGGGCGAGGCTTCGTTCCAGCTCGCGGTATCGACCGGGAGCGGTATATTCGTCCCCTTTGGCTCGTTTCGGAAGTTCCACGGAACCCCCTCCTCTAAAATCAACACTCTAGGAAAACACACGATTCTCGACACAAGACGGCCGAGGAACGATCATCGCAACACCGCGATGCGTGCGTAAAGAACAGGAATCGCAGGAACACCGAAACACGCTTTCGCGAAATCGACGATCGCTGAAGATTCCCCATAAACGGAAGTGCCGCAGCGGGCATTGAATCTGATACCAACAACTCTTAATGGCTTCGTCTCACTTTTTCTTCCGGCTCAGAGCTCCAGTCGACGGCAGAACTTGCAGTTGTGCTCAGACGAAGCTTTCTCGTCGATGATGTTTTCCGTCTGCTCTGTCTCACCTCCGCCCCTCCGACAACCGGCTATTGTGCGGCGCCGGGCGGCGTCATGCAAGCGAAATGAGCAAGTTGGGGCGTTTCCCCCCGTGCGGTACGATCGCCGCCGAGGAACATTCGCAACCGGCATACCAGCCGGCTTTTCCTATTACCATCGGCACGACCGGGAAGACGGCTCTCGACAAATTCGCTTCCGCTTTCGCCCCGACGGCAATACCGGCACCGCCCCGCAAGGATTTCCCTAGCCTGAAAACATCGGACAATGCTATACGGCTCCCCCACGACCGGCAATAGCGAGGAGGGTCGGCAACGACGCAACCCCCGACGGCCGTACGAGTTACAATCTCGTCGCGGCCCTATTTCTTGACCGCGTCAAGTAGCCTCGTCGGCCCTGATCGCAGGAGGAGAGAAAAACGCAGCGGGGACGGGAATTCCGCCCCCGCCGTCGCACTGTGCAGCGGTCGGCGAACTCAGCGAGGACGCACGGAAGCCGCACGCGGACCGCGACCGCGACGCGAGTCGCCCGCATCGTCGCTCAGTTCGTACTCGACGGCTTGGCCTTCCGTCAAGTCTTCGAAGCGAGCGCCTTCGACGGCCGAGAAATGGAAGAACACGTCGTTGCGCCGTGCTCCGCCGCCCTCGGTCGCGATGAACCCGAACCCGCGATCGACCACCAACTTCTTGATAACACCCTGGGCCATTCCAGCCACTCCTCGAAACGTGCGCGACGCGCCCTCGGCGCAGACCGTATGCCGACACCGTTCGGCAGAATTACCCGCGGAAAGCACGAGAACTCGTCGCAACCAACACTACAAAACTCCTCGGCAAGACGATGCCTGCCGAAACGACTCGGACCGCTTTGTGGCGACGAGGTGCTTCCTACCGACCGAGAAATCGGACGAAGCGAAAGACACGCCCGAAAGACACACAAACGACGTCCCTTACCACCCGAAAAGCCGCGGCTTGCAACTGCGGCCAGCCGGACGAACACGCTCAATATACTCGCTCGTCGATTCTTCGAGCAAGCGAATTTTTCTGTAAATCTCCGGTCTATACGAGGCAAAGCCGCCGGAATCGCTCCCGCGGCTTTGCGTGACTCTCGTTGGTTGTTTCTTCGGCCACGCGACTCACATGCTGCGAATGCGATTTGCCGGGAAGAAGTCGGTTTGCCGACTCAGACGGGCGTAACCGTCGAGGCACGCGGGCCGCGACCGCGGCGCGAGTCACCTTCGTCGCTCAGCTCGTAGGTCACCGATTGGCCTTCCGCGAGATCCTCGAAGCGGGCGCCCTGCACCGCCGAGAAATGGAAGAACACATCGTTGTCACGAGGACCGCCACCGGTCGAAATGAAACCGAAACCTCGATCGAACACCAACTTCTTGATCGTACCTTGGCTCATCTAAAGCCACTCCTTAAGAAAACTTCGCGACAAAAGAACGGTCGCCGGCAGGCTAGAAAGCCCGGGTTCCCGAGAGACAGAACCTCCGTCGCATCCACAAAAAAAACCTTCGGCGAACTACAGCAGCTCGCCGCTCCTCGGACTCACTCTGCGGCGACGGGCTGCTCTCGTTCCCAAACCGAAGGATCTCGGCGACGGATCGAAGAGTGGCTCGAAAAACACACAACAGACGTCCGCAGTCTTTCCCGGCAATTTGCCGGTCGGACCAAAAACCGCATCGTCGAAGCACCCGACCGGGCCACGCTGCCCGATTTGGGCGGGCCGCCTCGTGCGACGCTCGATGTACTCTACCTGTCTTCCTCGGAAAAAGCAAGGACGTTTCGTCGCCTTTTTTCCGTATTTTCCCGTTTCTCGGTCGTGGGCAATCGTTTTCCCGAACGTGCAGCTCCGACCGACCTCCCAATACGAGCAACCGTCGCACGCGGCAAAACCACGCTTATCGATCGTTCTGTTCCGCGAAGTCGCGCCACGCCCGATCGATCGTTTCGCGTTTCGGCACACCGTCGTGTACCCAAAGCCCGTAGATTACCGACAACGGTGATGCCGAGGTCGCCTTCTGCGGTCGGTCGAGCGTCAGGCAAATGCCCATCCAACCGTCGTTGCGCACGTGAAACGGCGAGGGAAAGCCGGGATTGGCCGGGTGGTCGAACAGCGAGATCCCCGCCGTTTCCGAGTCGCCGATATACCCGGCATAATCGACCCAGCGGGCGGGCTTTCGAAACACGGCGCGTTCGTTGCGTGCGCCTTCGCTGTTGAGGATGCGTCCGCCGCCGTCGTTCACACCGATCGTCTTCGCCATCCGCACGCCGATGAGTCCGAACGGTGTCGTATCGAATACGACCGAGGGCTTTCCGGCGGGCGTGAACGTCGATTCGATCGTCACCAAGTATGCCCGCGGAATACCGGTCGATTCGGCGATCGGCGTCTCGGGATCCACCCGCACGGCGATGGTGCGGACCTCGTCGATCAACGGCGTGCCTTCGGAATTCAGCCATTGGATTTCGGCGACCATCGCCGCGCGATCGGCGCCGTCGTCGAACCGGGTAATCTTTCGGCAGACGATCCGCTGCGTGCCGGGGTCTTCCCAGAAGTTCACGCCCTCGACGTTTTGATGCGACAGCCACACCGAGTTGTGATGGCTGTGCGATACCGGATCGTGCGGATGGCCCATCCGCGTGAGCGACCGCCCCGCCGATCCGCGAACAGGAAACACGAACGGCCGTTTCAAGTCGGCACCGAAGTGGACGCGAATCAATTCGACGCCGCGAAATTGAAACGACGCCTGATCGTAAGGCAAAGGAACGACCTGCACGGCGGGAACGGGCTTTGCGTCGGGAAGCTCGTCGTCGGCCGGTTGCACCGCAAAGACGGACGCCATTCCCCAGCACCACACCATCGCCGACACGCACACCGCCGTCGACCGGCCGAGCCGCCGGCTGAAATCACGGCTTTGCATCGTCGCATTCCCCCTTTCTCCGAGGTTCGACCTCGGCAACGGCACGAAAAAAGCCGGCCCAAGCGAGAAGTTCGTTCGCTCGGGTCGGCTGGTAGTATGGTCGGGCAACAGGGGTGTTGCAAACCGCTCACCACTTCAAGCCGAAACGTTCTCCGGCCGAACCGGCGGAGCGTCCCAACCCACCTTTGAGCGGCCCCTGTGGTTTGCGTTTGACCTTTTGCGCCGGTTCCGGGGCGGGCGGTTCTTCTTCCGATGCGTCTTCCTGCTGCGGTGCCTCTTTGGCGGTCAACAGGCTCTTCATCGACAGGCTGATGCGACGCTGTTCCTTGTCGATCGAGAGGACGGCCACGTCGACTTCGTCGCCTTCGGAAACGACGTCGCTCACCCGCCACACACGTTTGTTCGCCAATTCCGAGATGTGCACCAGGCCTTCGACGCCGGGTTCCAACTCGACGAACGCGCCGAACTCCATGATCTTGACGACCTTTCCACGCACGGCCGAATTGATCGGATACTTGCGTTCGACGTCGAGCCAGGGATCCTGCGTCATGTCGCGGTACGAAAGACTGATCCGCCGGGCATCGCGATCGACCTTGTCGACGCGAACCTTGATCGTCTGTCCTTCCTGGACGACTTCGCTCGGATGCTTCACCCGCCCCCAGCCCATCTGGCTGACGTGCAGCAGGCCGTCCACACCGCCGATGTCGACGAACGCCCCGAAGTCGGTCAACCGCCGGACGACACCCTCGCGAACCTGTCCCGGCGCGAGTGAATCCCAAAGCAGCTTTTCGGCCTGTTCCTTCTCGCGTTCCAATACGGCCCGGCGGCTGAGCACGAGATTCTTCCGCTGCGGATTGCACTCGACGACCAGGCAGGTGAACGACTGGCCGACGTATTCGTCCGTCTTCTCGACGCGGTACAGGTCGATCTGGCTGACCGGAATGAAGCCGCGGATGTGGTTGACTTCGCACTCCAGCCCGCCCGAGTTCGTGCCGGTCACCTTGGCTTCGACCAGCATCCCTTCTTCCAGATCGCCCCAATCGCCCACGTCGGCCGCGGCCGCCGGCAACGAAAGCTCGTACAACCCTTCGTCGGCACGGAAACGCACGACGCGAACCTCGACCGAGTCGCCGACTTGAGGCGGCTCCGAGAACATCTTCGCGGGGACGACCCCCTGTTCGCGCAACCCCAATTCGACGAACACGTCTTCGGCGTGTACGGCCAAGATCTTCCCCACGTGCCGCGACTCGGGTTCCAATCGTCCGACCTTGGTTTGCGACACCGAAGCATCGACCAAGGCATCGAGTTCGGCACCTTCCAGGGCGGCTTCGAACTCGGCTTCCAAGTCGGCGGGCAGTCCGCGCCGCGGCGACAACGACGCCAGCGACGCCGTTTCGCGCTCGACTCGTTCTTCCAAGGCGTCGACTTCTTCAGCCAGTCGCGACACGGCGGCGTCGGCTTCGCGGGCGCGTTCGTCTTCTTCTAATTCTTCGGGATCGAAGACCGGCTTTTGTGCCGCGGGTGCGTCGGTTTGGGCCGTCGGCGACGCCGAATCGTCTCCCTGCTCCGAGCTCTTCGCACCGGGGGTGATCGGTTTTCCCGGCCGCGGACGATACGCCGCCGGATCTCGCTGTGAGCCGATTAAAATGCGTCGTTTGCGCAACGGCGACGTGCCCGTCGAGGACGCCTCGTTCGACGGCGCTTCGGGTTGTGCCGAAGCCTGAGATTCGGGAAGGGACTCTTCGGGACGGGACGATTCGGGAGTAGGTTGGTCGTTCGACATGATCCAGCGATTTCCGCCAATAAACGAACAGCTCGACTACACGGGGCCGCGGTCGGCCCGCCGCTCTCCGCCGTCGCGGGCGCAACGAGGCAACCCGTTCCGACGGAAACAGCCCCCTATTCTACCCGGCCGAGGGAACCGCCGGAAGCGACAGAAAGTCGGAATCTCCCTAAGAGAACGGCCGACACGAGGCAGACGTGCGAGCGATTTTCCCTCGAACAGGGGAGGCGTCTCGGCGCACCTTCGTCGGACACCTCGAAAACGAACGCCGGTTCGAGGCCGCTCCGGCAGCAGGAAGACTCACAACGGGTCGAATCGCAAGAAAAAGGAAAAAAGCGACAACGATCGCGGGCTCCTTCCCGTCGAATCGCAGCCGCTTCTGGTTGGGCTTCGTCCGCAGCTTCGGCAAAGGATCGCCGCGCACCGGATGCGCGTCGCACCTCGGCCGAAGCGGTTCGTATTTTCTAGCCGATCGACAGGCCGATCAGGGCTGCGCGCTCTGTTCGGCGCGAGCGGCCTGTTGTGCGGCCGCTTCTCGCGACAGCAAAAATTCCGGACCGCTGGGGAAGTACTGGACGTCGTCGGTCATGTAGTAGGGGCTCGGCAGCGTCTGGCCGCCGACGTCTACCTGGCAACCGGTCATGCCGCTCAGGGCGACCAGCCCGATCACGGCCGGCATCCAGCGGAAGATTCGGGTCCACCGTTTGGCGCGTTGCATTCGCCACCTCCCGTCGTTTCGTGGGGTTGTCTCTATCGAAACCGGTAGCCGGGTCTCGCTCGGCGAGAAACACAGGAAACCGTCACAATCGTTAGAACCGTCGAATTCGTTATCGTCTGTGCGTGTCGAACGACTTTAGCTCCAGTTGGATTCTTCTCTCGGCAAGCCGTAAGATCGTAGTATCGAGAGGCGTTGTGCCCGCCGACCGGGGAGGTATGCCGATCGGCCGCCGCGCCGCCGTCGTGTTGTAACGCGACGTGCGAGACGATCTCATAGGGCGGCCACCGATCGCGTGCCGCGAACACCGATCGGTCGGGCATAATTGAGAAACGGGAATGCCGCCCCTTGGGGACCAGAGGAGAGGATCATGCTCGACCATCCCGCTGCATCGGCCCGCTCTCGTCGATGGAACGCCGTATCGAACGCGATGCCGAGCGGTCGTCGCAACACGTCCACAGCGGCACGACTCGCCGGATGGAGCATCGGCATTGCGACCTTCGCGCTGCTTGCACTGCTAGCGCCCCGTCCTGCCTGCGCCCAGGTCGGCCGAAGTCTACCCTCGACCGCCTATTTTGCCGCGTTTCCCTTGTTCCATGACGGCGAGTATGAAGACGCCCTCGACATCTTCCAGCAGGAACTTCGCGGGGCGATGCGGATCGGATCGAGTCGCTGGATCGACTCGATCTGTTACTACACGATGATCGGCGAATGCTATTACCGGATGGGGCAGTTCGATCAGGCGTTGGCCTCGTACACGGCGGCCGCCCAGATCATGCTTGCCTATCCCGACTGGGTGATCCACGTCCAATATCCACCCCAAATTCAACCGCTGTCGTTGGGGTCGACGAATCGTCGGTTTCCGTGGGCGAACCGCACACGAACGAGCCTGTTCGGTCAATTTCCCGATCGGATGGGCATCAACATCGGCCAATCCATCATCAGCACCGAGCAAATCGTCCGCCAAGGCGGGGGAGTCGTGACGACGCCCCACACGCTGGTCGTCGACGTCGACGAGGTCATGCGGTGCTCGGTCTTGGCGATCCGGCGGCGAAACGAATTGCTGGGGCCGCTTGGGCCGCACGACGAGGTCACGAAACAATTGGTCGCGTACTACTCGAGGCGGCCGGGTTTGCCCAATCATTGGTCGCAGTGTTGGATGGACGTCCATCTCGGCATGGCCTTGTTGGGCGCCGAGAAAGATGCCGAAGCCATTTCGACGCTCACGCGCTCGACCCTGGCCGCCGGACGCTTCGAGCACCCGCTCTCGGGACAAGCCCTGTTGGCGTTGGGCGACCTGGCGATGCGACGCGGCGATTACAAGTCGGCGGTCGTCTTCTACCAAGAGGCGAGCATCGACAGCGTCATCTATCCCGACCCGGCGCTCACCGAAGAGGCGCTTCAACGCGCGGCGGCGGCGTACATGCTGGGGAACCCGGGCAAGACGTATCCCGCGCTGAGCCCGGCCCTCGAATGGGCCAAGCGGCAACGCTACACCACGATGTACGCGGCGTTGTCGCTGGCGGCGGCCGACAATGCCTTGGCGAACGGCGACGTGAATTCCGCCTCGCGATTCTTGGGTCAGGCCCAAGGTTCGTTGGTCCGGCGGACCGCCTGGAGAAGCCGCCTGGGCGCATGGCATCAATATCTTACGGCGGTGGCCGCTTATCGCCGGGGACGCTTCAACGAAGGGGAATCCGCCTTGCAGGCCGCCCTCGGCTACATGAGCCACGGCAGCTTGTGGCTGTATCACCTAAAACACCTTCAAACCGCGTATTCGAGCGGGCAAATCAATCTCCGCGGTCCGATCACGCCTCGCACCGCAATGGACTTGTACGCCCGACTGCTGCGGACACCCAACGGCGTCGATTGGGATTTCGATCCGCTCGAGGCGTTGTCGGTCACGGTCACCCCGCATGCGGCCGCCTACGAACAATGGTTCCTGATTGCCTTGGAACGCAAGTCGTTCGAAGAGGCGATCGAGATTTCGGACTACGGACGCCAACATCGTTTCTTGAGCACGTTACCGCTGGGCGGCCGCCTGTTCTTGCTGCGGCGGTTGCTGGAAAGCGATCCGGCGACGCTGCCCCCGACGGCCCAACAGCAACGGCAACTATTGCTCACGCGGTATCCCGACTACGCCAAGCTGGCCGACCAGGCGAAAGCGTTGCGGGCGACGTTGGCGGGCGTATCTCCGGTGCCGCAGTCCGAAACCGAGGCCAAACGGCTGCTCGGCGTGCTCGGTCAACTGGCGACCATCGGCGCGCAGCAAGAGCTGATCATCCGGCAAATGTCGATCGAGCGGAACGCCGTCGCCGCGCTCTTTCCGCCGGTCGTTCCCACCAAGGAACTTCAAGCCCGCATTCCCGACGGCACGGCGGTGTTGGCCTTCTACCAGGTCGGCAACGACATGTACGGCGTGCTGATGAACCGCACGCGGTACGCCACCTGGCGAGTGCCCACGTCCGCCTACTTCGGCCGCGAGATCGGCACCTTCGAAACCGCGCTGGGCTTGATCGATCCGAACCGCGAAATGACGGTCGAAGAACTCCAAACCACCGATTGGAAGGCGGCGGCCAAGCGGGCGGCCCAAGTGCTGTTGCGCGACTCGCCGTTCGACCCCGCGGCCGAGTTCCCCGAGCTGGTCATCGTCCCCGACGGCCTGTTGTGGTACGTGCCGTTCGAGGCACTCCCGACGACCGACGCCGACGACGCCCTCCCCTGGATCGCTTTGCACCGCATCCGCTACGCACCGACCGTTTCGTTGACGGTCAACTACGGTCAGCCGCTACCGACCGGCGGAACGACCGGCGTCATCCTGGGCAAGTTGCATCCGCGTGAAGAGGCCGAGGCCGCGCAATTCGCCTTCGAAAAACTCGCGGCAGCCGCCCCGCAGACGGTTGCCGTTACTCAAGAACCGCGCACGGTGCCCTCGCCCGTGTTGGCGTCGCTGTTTACTCGGCTGGTCGTCTGGGACGACTTACAAAACATGGATCAAGGCGTGTACGGGTGGATTCCGGCCCCGTTTTCCCGCACGCCCAACGGGAACACCTTGGACCGCTGGTTCGAATTGCCTTGGGGGCGTCCGGCGATGATGATCTTGCCGGGCTATCACACGCCGGCCGAAAGCGGTTTGCGGCGGATGCCCGCCTCGTTGCCGCCGGGCCGCGACGTCTTCCTATCGACCTGCGCCCTGATGGCCGGAGGCACGCAATCGATCGTCCTCAGCCGGTGGCGGAACGGCGGCCGGACGACCGCCGAACAGATCGCCGAGTTCTTGAAACAGCAGCCCGACATGACGCCGTCGGAAGCCTTCCAGCGGTCGGTCTTGGTGGCGGCCGATCTGCCGATCGATCCGCAGGCCGAGCCTCGCGTGCGGGCGGACCCGAAAGATCCGGCGATCAAGGCCGAGCACCCCTTCTTCTGGGCGAGCATGATGCTGCTCGATTCCGGCACCCCGCCGCAACAACAGCAAGAGCCGCCCGAGCAACCACCGGAACTTCGACCGGCACCGGCCAACCCGCAACCGGCCCCGGCGGCTCCCGCCGCGCAGCCTGCGCAAGAGAACGAACCGGAAGCCCAACCGGCGCAACCCCCTGCCGAAGGTGAAAACGCCCCCGAGGCGGAAGAAAAACCGCCCGCGGGACGCCAACGGTTGCCGATCGAAAATCTGCCCGGCCTGCCCGACCCGTTGAAGTAAGGCCGCGTTTCATAATGAACACCTCGATCGACGGCGTGTGATTCCGACTCGACACCCGAGGGTACCGACGATGACCGGCAACGACTACGCCCTTGTGATGACGACCATCGACGACGAATCGAAGGCCCAAATGCTGGCCGATGCCTTAGTCGAGGCCCGCTTGGCCGCGTGTATCCAGATCGTCGGCCCCATTCGCAGTACCTACCCCTGGAAAGGGAAGGTCGAACACGCCACCGAATGGTTGCTTTTGATCAAAAGCCGAAAAGCGCTCTATCGATCGCTGGAAGCGTTCATTCGGGAGCACCACGCCTACGAGGTCCCCGAATTGGTGCAGTTGGACATCACCGCCGGCCTTCCTGAGTACCTTTCCTGGATATCCCAAAACACCCATCTTCCTAGGGATAATTGACGGGATCAGCCGCCCGCGCTACATTGAACGATTCCGTTATCAACGCGGAGAGGGTATGCGCAGCCGCTTCCGTCGGCTTCGGGAGGAAACGCCGCAAATGCCTGCGGCGCGGCGGAGGTCTATCGGTCGTTTGACGTTTCGAGGGGGAGCTTCCAACCGGCCGTTGCGACGCTGCGTCTGAGCCCTGTGCGTCTTTCGGCCCTGCGGCACACGGCGACACCCCGCTTCGGGAGGGAACATCGGGCCGAAGGATCGTCGCAATCGCTAGGTGAATAGAGCGTTATCAACAAACGTCGCCGTCCGCGAAACACCCCGTTCCAAAACATGCAGGAGAGACAACCGTGGCACTGAACATGACCGACATCGAACGTCTGGCCGTCGACACGATTCGCACGCTTTCGATGGATGCCGTTCAGGCGGCCAACAGCGGGCATCCGGGAACGCCGATGGCCCTCGCGCCGGTCGCCTACAGCTTGTTCCAAAAGCAGATGCGTTACGCGCCGACG
>CAYVVR010000019.1:0-16337 GCA_964454655.1 uncultured Planctomycetaceae bacterium
GTGGTGGACGGTGCCCAGGGCGGCCAGGACGCGCGCAAGATTGCCAACCCCAAGGCCTCTTACTGGAGCACCGTGGATGCGCGCCTGCAGCGAGCCGGGGTGACGCCGCAGCAGGTAGCCGATTTGGCGGCTTCCTTCCAGGAAGCGGTTGTCGATTGCCTCGTCGGAAAGGCGTTCTTGGCGATCGAGAAAACCGGAATTCGGACATTGTGCGTGGGAGGCGGCGTGGCGGCCAACGCACGTTTGCGGACGCGTCTGCAAGAAGAGTCCGAAAAGAGAGGGGTAACGTTGCACATTGCACCGCTTCGCTTGTGCACCGACAACGCCGCCATGGGGGCCATCGCCGTTACGCGCTTCCGGGCGGGGGCGTTCGATTCCCTCGATTTAGATGCCGTTCCCGGTGTCGTCCGGCAAAAACAATGAACGAAGTCTCAGCGGATCTTGCGCCTTCGTCGAGATCGTGATGCCGTGGTACGTCTTTCGCCGCCTTTTTTCTTGCGCGGTCGAAAGATTGCGATCAACAGGAACACCGGCACCAACGCCAGCAATAATCGCGGACGATAGACGGCGATTGCCAAGACGATCGGTGCGGCCAACAAGATCCACGTAGGCAGACGCACGATCTCGTAAAAACCCACCCAAACGACCAAGGCCAAGCTACCGCCCCGCCAACAAGCGGCTTCCAACGTGGCTTGAAAATTCCCCTCTGGAGGGAATATCCAGAACCAGCACCCCCCGGCCAGGAGAATCAGTCCCAAAATTCCGATGGCGTGTCGGCGCCAACGATAGCTCTGCGGAACGTGGCTGGGAGTGGATTCGCTCATGGTGTTCGTTCAGCTTGTCTTTCCCGGCGGCCGAGGTCTGTACGGAGGGATTCCCCTTCCTCGGACAAGCGTCCATCGTAGGACGCTGTGGGGACAAAAGAAACCCCTGAAGCGGCAAACGCAGCGACTTGAGGCACGTGAATGATTGCTCAGTTTGTCGTAATTCATTGGCGTTTCAGTGGATGGGACCGGCCGACGAGCTGTGGCGAGGGCAAGGTTGGGAATGATTCGTCGCGGTATCGCATTCGGATGGAATAAGCGTCGCCGAAAAAAACTTGCCTGTTTGCCTCGCGGGTCGGATAATGCGACCAGCCCTAGCAGTGAGGGGGTATTTTGTCCCCAACAGGGTCGATTTCTCTCTTTTCCTCTTTTCGGGAGTCTTTTGAGATGTGTGGTGTGGAATCACGGTTCCGTTGGTGGATCGCCGGTGCCGTATTGTCTTGTTGCTTGGCCGCTGGAACGTCGGCGAACGCTCAGGAATTTCGGACGCTGGCGGGATTGTTGCCCGACCATGCGAACGCGATCGTGCTGTTGAATATCGAAAAGATGTTGAGCAGCCCCTACGGACAGGAACAGGGATGGACGGAAAACCTCGACGAGGCTTTTCGCGACGGTCTTGCCAGGGTGCCCTCGAGTGCCGAGAAAGTCGTGCTAGCCGGCGAATTGGATCTCGAATTCATGCAACCGGTCTGGAACGCGATGCTCGTCAAGACCAAGCATCCCATCGACTACACCCGACTCGCGAAGGAGAAGGGAGCCGAATTCGACCAGATCGACGTTTTCAAAGCTCTGCGAATGCCGACCGATGGATTCGCCATCTTTGCGAAACCGGACTTGGTGGGCGTGCTTTCGCCGGCGAACCGGCAGTGGGCCGTGCGTTGGGCCAGGAAAATGCAATCGGGCGGCGATTTCACGAGTCTTTCTCCGTACTTGCGCCGCGCCGCTTCGTATTCGGATGATGCCGGCAGTGAAATCATCATGGCGCTCGACTTGGACGGTGTCGTTTCGGCCGTCGAAGTTCGCAAGAACTTGGAAGAGTCGAACGCATTGGAAGGAACGGGGCTCGACGTCGCTCAGACCGCCGAGTTGTTGGCGTCGGTGAAGGGGATTCGATTCGGGATCCGGATCGGCGACAAACCGTCCGGGATGGCGGCGGTCGATTTTGGAGCCGACGCGACGGCCCTGAAGCCCGTCGCGAAAAAGCTGTTCGACAATTTGATCAACCGGGCGGGAATTCGGATTGCCGATTTCGATCAGTGGCAGGCGAACGCGCAGGGGACGGAAGTGACGTTGTCGGGTTATTTCTCGGAATCGGGCTTGCGCCGCATTTTGAGCGTGATCGATTCGCCGGAAACACCGGCCGACTTGGATGCGCCGGTCAGCCCGGGCGACCTCGCGCAACAGAAAGCCCAAAACACGCTGAAATACTATCGCACAGTGCAGGAGATGTTTACCGATCTCGAACGCGATTGGCGCAATTTGAACAACGTATCGGCGGCTTCGGTCTTCTTCGATCGGTACGCGAAGCGCATCGAGCAACTTCCCATCTTGAATGTCGATCCTGAGATGGTCGAGTACGGTACGTTCGTGGCCAAGGCAATGCGCCAATGCTCGTCCGCCGTTCGCACAATGGGGATTCGCGGCAACGTTCGAACCTCGGACGTCCGGTCGGCACCGACGGCACCGTATGCCTATGGTAGCTATCGTTACGGCCGATACGGATACTATTCCGGATACGGCGGCGGCGGAGACTGGGCCGTGTATAGTCCGGGGGCCGAACTTCGCGCCGTGACTGCTGAACGCCAACGGATCATGAACCAAGAACGCGGTGCGATGGCGACGAACATCTTCCAAATTCGCGACAAGGTGAATGAGGAAACGGTGCGTATCCGCCAGAAAATGACGGAAAAATATCAGATCGAATTTTGAACTCTCGCGGTGCGGTGATGATGTCGCAATGGCGGGAACGTTTGAACTGAGTCCGTTTTGTGAGGCCGCGGCGTAAACCGTGCCGCGGCCTCGCTTGCCGACCTGTTCGCGTGACCAATGAATGGAATCCCAGCAGCGGAAGTTTCATGAGTCGAGAAGCCTCCAGCGTACCGGAATCGCCTACGAAGGCGTTTTTGGCTTTTCTCCATTCCGAAGTGGCCGGCAGCGTCATCTTGCTGTGTTGTACGGTGGCCGCGTTGGTATGGGCGAATTCTTCGGGAAGCTCTTTGTATCATGACATCCTGCACGCCAAGATCGGCCTCGCTTGGCACGGAACGCAGCATGCCCTGACGGTGCACCACTGGATCAACGACGGGCTGATGGCCGTTTTCTTTTTCGTGGTCGGGCTCGAAGTCAAACGCGAATTGGTCGTCGGCGAGCTATCCAGCTTCCGCAAGGCCGTGCTGCCTGCTTCGGCGGCCGTCGGGGGGATGGTCGTACCGGCCGCCCTGTACGCAATGTTGAACCTGGGTGGAGACGGGGCCCGCGGTTGGGGAATCCCGATGGCGACGGATATCGCCTTTGCCCTGGGGGCGCTGGCGGTGTTCGGGAAACGGGTGCCGCTGGTGCTCAAGGTCTTTCTCACCGCCGCAGCGATCGTCGATGATATCGGCGCGGTGCTTGTGATCGCGGTCTTTTACACCGAGAAAATTAGCTTCGTCGCCTTGGGAATGGCAATCGTTTTGCTTGTGGCTCTGTTCGTGGTCACCCGCATTTTGAAGATCAAGCGGCTGGGGATCATCCTGCTGTTGATTTTCCTTGTTTGGGCGGCGGTGTTGGCTTCGGGAATACACGCGACGATCGCGGGAATCGCGATTGCTATGTTAGTGCCCGTCCGGTCGCAGATCGAACCTAGCCGGTTCGTGGCGAACATCGACAAGCGAATGGCCGAATTGCGTGAATCGACGCTGACGACCGAAAGTCTTGTGTTCGATCATCATCAACTCGAGGCCGTGTCGGAGATTCGGGAAACAGCGGCAAAAATGGAACCGCCGGGGTTGGTGTTGGAACACTATCTGCATCCAGTGTTGGTCTTTTTCGTGCTGCCTATCTTTGCGTTGGCAAATGCAGGTGTCGAACTGCACGGCGGTGCGGCGGCACTCGCCTCGCCGATCGCCTTGGGGATCATTTTGGGATTGGCTATCGGCAAGCCCGTAGGTATGACGTTGTTCACATGGGGGGCGACAAAGGTCCTAGGAATGCAACTACCCGGCGACCTGAAATGGGGGCATATCGTGGGGGTCGGTTGTTTGGGGGGAATCGGCTTCACGATGTCGTTGTTCGTCAGCGAACTCGCGTTTTCTTCGCCTGAATTCGGCACGCAAGCCAAGATCGGGATTCTCGCCGGCTCTGTTCTATCGGCGATGATCGGGCTGGCCTTGTTGGCGAAAACGCTTCCCAAGTCTGAATCGGAAGCGTAACCGGTGCTTGCTCGCCGTTTAGCGACCGTCTCGGTTTTCGTGCTTCTCATGCGCGTGCGGAGAATCGTCGTATTATAATACCCGACCGACGGGGCCGTTTTCTGGTTCGGGTATTGGGGGAGATAGCGATGACACACGCGCGCAGTCGGGGAGAGCGGACTTGGTGGCTTCGTTGGGCGACGGCCTGGGGAGCGATATTCGCCGCGGCGGCCGGAGCGCCCGCGATTGCCGCAGGAGGCTCAGTAAACGAGATCGCCGCACGTTCGGGACTGGTCGTCGTGCTTGGAGACGATGCCTTCGAGCTTGCCGCGACCTTCTCGGACGTTGGGGCACGGCACGTGTGTCTGTTGGTTTCACCGGAAAAGGCCGCCACATTCCGGGAGAAAGCTTACCGCGAGGGATATGCGGGCAAGATTTGGGTCGTCGAAAGTTCCGGAGAGGAACTGCCGTTCGTCGATCAATCGATCGATTTGCTGGTTGTTACCGAGCGAATGCCGCCGAGAGAAGAGATCGAGCGAGCCTTGGTTCCCGGCGGAGTGTGGTGGGATCGCACGGAAAACGGCCTGCACGGCAAAGCGTGGCCGTCGTCGATCGACGGTTGGTCGCACTATCGCCACGGGGCCGACGGCAATCCGGTATCGGCAGATGACCTGGTCGCCCCGCCTCGTTTCATGCAGTGGGTCGGCGGTCCGGAATACACTCGCAGTCATGAGCACATTCCCAGCGTGTTTTCCGTCGTCGGCGATGCAGGACGCATTTTCTATATCGTCGACGACGGACCGATAGGGTTCTTGCGACAGCGGCCCTCGTGGAAGGTCGTCGCTCGAAATGCCTTCAACGGGGCGTTCTTGTGGGAACGCTCGGTTTCTGAATGGTTTCCGCACATCGTTAATTGGGGCGAAACCCCCAAGCAATTGCAACGTAAACTGGTGGCGGTAAGCGAGGCGGTCTATGTGGCACCGGGCTTGTTTGCCGCGTTGCAAAAACTCGATGCCGCGACCGGCGACCACGTGATGACGTACGAGGGCACCGAGGGAGCCGAAGAAATCGTATGTGATGCGGGGGCGTTGTTCTTGGTCGTTCGCGAGCCCACGTCGGCTCGCCTCCATGAATGGCAACGTTGGCAAGACTTGGTAGCGCGAGACGAGTCTCCGGTCTTCGATCGCGATACGGCTTTGCCGTTGGTGCAGCAGCTCAAAAAGACGGAGGCGTCCGCCCCGGTGCGGTTGGTCGCCGTCGATGCCCGAAGCGGCAAGATGTTATGGCAACGCGATTCCAACGAGGTCGGCAATGTGCGACCGTTGACCTTGATGGTCTCCGGCCGCCGAGTGTTTTATCAATCGGGAGCCAAGGTTTTTGCTTTGGATCGTATCACCGGCCGTACGCTTTGGGCCGGCGACGCGCCGACGCTGCGACAGGTGGTCGATGGAAATGTGGTATGTGCGGGTGGCCGGACCATTCGGCTTCTCGACGCAGAAACGGGGGCCAAAATTTGGGAAGCCGAATCGCTGCTGACGTCGATCAAAGACACGTTCGTCATCGGCGATGCGCTGTGGATCGGGGGATTCAAGCCGGCGCCGGGCAAAAGAAGTCCGGCGTGGGGGCCGTACTTTGTGACGAAACGCGATCTAAAGACCGGCAAGGTGCTTTTGCACATCGAACCAGAGAACCCCGGTCATCATCATCGATGCTATGACAACGTCGCCACGGCAAACTACATTTTGGGCGGTCGTCGCGGAACGGAATTCATCGATTTGGCCCAAGGCGAGGTGTTGTGGAATAGTTGGGTGCGCGGTGTTTGCAAGTATGGGGTGATGCCCGCCAACGGATTGTTGTACGCGCCGCCGCACGCGTGCGCGTGCTACATCGCGACACGAACGATCGGCTTCAACGCCCTTGCGTCGCGAGCCGCGCGAAAAGAGTATTCACCCGTCCCTGATGCCGAGCGATTGATTCGTGGTCCGGCTTTCGATCCACAGAGACACGTTCAAACGCCCGATCTGCACACGACTTGGCCGACTCATCGACACGATCGACAACGGTCCGGAGCGACGCCGGCCACAGTCGGTGCCGAATTGCAAGTGTTGTGGGAGAAGCGTGTCGGCGATTCACCGACCCCGTTGACGGTGGCCGACGGACGCGTATTCGTCGCTTCGAAGACCGAAAACCGGATGACGGCTTTGAACCTCGAAAACGGCGACGAGGATTGGACGCTTTCCACCGGCGCCGCGGTCGATTCTCCGCCGACCATCTACGGCGACTTGGCCGTGTTCGGTTGTCGCGACGGCTACGTACAAGCCGTGCAGACCGGCGACGGTGCGCAGGTGTGGCGTTTCTTGGCGGCTCCGGTCGATCGTCGTGTGCTGGCGTTCGAGAAACTCGAATCGGCAACGCCCGTGTCGGGGGCGGTGCTCGACCTGGGAGGTCAAACAGCGTTTGTGTGCGGTCGCAATACGTATCTCGACGGCGGGCTGCAATTGTATCGACTAGATACGGCGACGGGGCGCATGCTTGGTCGCACCACGATTTGCACCCTCGACCCTGAAACCGATCGGCAGTTGCCGCAATACGCGCCTTCGGCAATGCCGGGGGAACGCGAAGACGTACTGGTCGCCGACGACGAGTTCATGTATCTCCGCGACAGCTCTTACACGCATGAAGGTGTCGAGGCGGAAGATGATCGTCCGCATCTGCTTACGCTTACAGGATTTCTCGACGATACGTGGCCCCATCGTTCGTATTGGATCTACGGAGACAAGATTTCGATCGCATGCGGTTGTTCGGGACGCGTGAAAGGGTTGATCTACGCGCGCATCATGTCGGTCGACGATACCACGGTCTACGGATATGGCCGACGCGACGTCCATTGGTCGAATCAACTGGTCGACGGTCCGTACCGGCTCTTTGCACGCCGCAAAGATGCAGCGGAACCGCATTGGGAAAAGTTCGTTCCGATTCACGTAAGGGCGATGGTCAAAGCCGGCGACTTGCTGTTCGTCGCGGGGCCGTCGGCCAAGGCGTTGCAGTCGTTCGTGCCGCCGAAGTCGTTGGATCCCGTTTTGATGGTGTTTTCCGCCCGAGACGGCGATTTGAAGGCGACGTATCCCCTTCCCGCGCCGCCGGTGTTCGACGGAATGGCGGCCGTTCCGGGACGCTTGCTGTTGAGCTTGGAAAACGGTACGGTGCTCTGCTTGAGCGGGAAATGACGCAGCGTAGGTTTTCGTCATTCGATCGGCGAGGCCGGAGTGATTCGGCGTTTTGCGTTGCAACGCCCGTGAATGCCGATCATACTGTTACGCACTCAATAGGAAATGGAAACCGGACGGTACGTCCGGGCGGCGACAATCGGACCTGTTGCCCGAGACGGGTGGTATCGAACATTTGGATCGGAGGTGCTTTCGATGCGGACGGTCATCACGGCGATGGTACTTACTGCGGTGCTTTGGATGGGACAAGCGGTGGCGGTTCCGTCACCGGCGGTAGCGGCCGATCCGCCGGCAGTAGTGACGCTGTTCGACGGCAAGTCGCTCGACGGCTGGGTCGGAAGATTGGTCGATCCCAACGTAAAGACCGAGGATGTCTGGAGCGTGCAGGACGGTATCCTTGTTTGCAAGGGGGAACCGCTGGGGTATCTCGAAACCAAGCAAGCATTCGACGATTTCATCTTGGTCGTCGAATGGCGATGGGCCCCCGGCAAAGAGCCGGGAAACAGCGGGGTCTTGTTGCGCATCAACGGTGAACCGATCGGCTTCATGCCGAAGTGCGTCGAAGCCCAATTGAAAAGCGGAAGTGCCGGCGACATTTGGGCCTTCCGAGGCGCTTCGGTTACCGGTCCCGAGGACCGCTTCCGCAAGGTTGACAATCCGGCATTGGGCGAATTCGTCGGGGTCGGCAAGATCGAGGCGGCCGAAAACGAACCCGGTCAATGGAACAAGTACGTGATCGTGTGTTACGAAGATACGTTGACCTTGTTCGTCAACGGCAAGAAGGTGAACGAGGCCGGAGGTTTGAACCTGGATGCCGGTACGATCGGCTTGCAGTCGGAAGGTGCTGAGATTCACTTCCGCACGGTAACGCTCGTGCCGCTTTCCCACTGAGGATTCGCGCCGCCGATCTCGCGGCCAAAACGATTTGAAAAACCATCGCAACACGGGGACGGATCGTTTGTCCGTCCTCGTTTGTCGTTTGAGGCAATGACGTTTTGCGAAGCGGCGGGCAGCGTGATGAAATCCGGGGTCGCGACTTGTCGGGTTTTGTCGAATGATTGTCTGTAATATGCGTGCGCCTGGCGCCTTGCGTTTCATCATGTCATCGTAAGGGGAATTCGGTGATGGGACGTCGCGATCGGGAACGCGACGTTCCTACCGGCAGTACACGAAATATGAATGAGAGGACGAAACGTCGTGATGACCGAGAGGAAGATGACTGCGTTGGGCGGAATTCGGTTTGTCATGGGTGTCGGCATAGCGCTGGTTGTCGCTGCCGCCACGGCGGTCGCGGGAGAGGATCGAGCGACATGGCTTGAAGATGTTCCCGGCGGCGTGGTGGTGGTGCTGGACGCCAATTCGGCGGATGCCTTGATCGGCCTGCGGCGAAGCGACGCCTTTTTCGTTCAGGCGTTTTGCCGGGACAGCGCCCGGGTGACGACGTTGCGCCGCGAGCTGGACGGCCGAGGGCTCTACGGGAAGATTTGCGTTGATCGCTGGGATGGGCACGAGATTCCGGTCATCGACAACGTGGTCAACGTGTTGGTCGACGAACATGGAGCAGCGACCGAAGCGGAAAGACTCCGCGTGCTTGTCCCCGGGGGGATAGCGCTGACCACGAGCCCCCAAGGTCCGCGAACGATTCGCAAGCCGCGTCCCGATGCGATCGACGATTGGACGCATTATTTACACGGCCCCGACAACAATGCCGTCGCCGAAGACACGGTCGTCGGACCGCCGGGCGGCGTTCAGTGGCAAGCCGATCCGAAATGGACGCGGCATCATGATCACATGTCGAGCTTCAGCGCAATGGTATCGGCAGGGGGGCGGATATTCTACATTCTCGACGAAGGCTCTCGTGCCTCGATTTTCTTGCCTTCGCACTGGGCTTTGATTTGTCGTGACGCGTTCAATGGGAAGCTGCTTTGGAAGCGAGCGATTCCCGACTGGTATACGCGGTTCAAAGGACTCAAAGACGGGCCTGCCGATGCACCTCGCCGCTTGGTGGCCACGGAAGACGACGTGTTCGTGACGCTCGACTTGCATGGGCCGGTCGTGCGGCTGGATGCCCGAACCGGTGACATAAAGGCGACATACGCGCAAACCACCGGCGCGGAAGAAATCTTGCTGGACGACGGCGTTTTATTCGTGCTGATCGGTCCCGGTTCGATCGGGGACGGTGGACGGCTTGTGCGCCCCGCCGAAAAACGGGTACTTGCGGCGGTCTCGGTCGATTCGGGAGAGACATTGTGGACGCACGAAGATGTCGTGGCGGCCCTGACGCCCGCGGTCGACGCGTCGCATGTGTACTATTTCAATTTTGTCTCCGGTCATATTACGGCACTCGATCGGCGCACGGGGAAAATCGTTTGGCGATCGGAGGAAGCCTTTCCGGCACCGGAAAAGCAGTATTCTTACTTTGCGTCGAAGCTTGTCGTTTCCGACGGTGTGGTGTTGCTTGCCTGTGGAGAAGAATCGGGAATCGTCAAATCGGGCGGCGGAGCCGTCAAGTCGGATACGTTGGCGGCCGTCTCGGCATCTACCGGGAAAACTTTGTGGACGGCGCCGCATCCACCTTCGGGGTACAGCTCACCGGAAGACTTGTTCGTTATCGACGGTCTGGTGTGGTGTCATGCCAGCTCGAACGGTCGCTTGAACGGCGAAGAAGTGGCTTACGATCTCAAGACGGGAGAGGTCCGCGCGCGATTCGCGCCGAACGTCGACATCTATTGGTTTCACCATCGTTGTTATCCCGGGCGGGCCACCGTCAACTACGTGATGACGTCTCGAACGGGCATCGAGTTCGTGGACCTCAAGCGACAAACGTGGGACTTGAACCACTGGGTACGCGGTGCGTGCGTTTACGGCATCATGGCCTGCAACGGCCTCGTGTATGCCCCGCCGGCTCCGTGCATTTGCTATGCAGAAACGATGCTGCATCACTTTACGGCCTTGGCTCCCGAACCGCGTACATACGTTCCCGTCGCCGACGATCGGCGGCTGGAACAAGGACCGGCTTATGATTCGCCTTTATCGGATGAAGCCACCGAGACCGATTGGCCGACGTATCGCGGGCGAAACGATCGAGCCGGGTACTCTCCTCGCCCCGTCGAGCTGGGTGACGACATTGAATGGCAAGCGGAAATCGGCGGGAAGCCGTCCAGCCTGATCGAGGCCGAGGGGAAGCTCTTCGTGGCGGCGATCGATCGGCATCAATTGGTCGCCCTGGAGGCGAACACGGGAAGAGAAGTATGGCGCTACACCGCAGGCGGGCGGATCGATTCTCCGCCGACGTACTATCGCGGCCGTTTGCTCTTCGGATCGGCGGACGGGTACGTCTATTGCCTGCGGGCATCCGACGGCGTCTTGGCGTGGCGATTCCTGGCGGCACCCTGCGACCGACGGACGATGATCAAAGAACAATTCGAGTCGTTGTGGCCAGTTCACGGGAACGTGCTTGTCCACGAGGGAGTTGCCTATTTCGTCGCAGGCCGAAACCTGTTTTGTGACGGCGGGATGCGGCTGTATCGCCTCGACGCGGCGAGCGGTCGCTTGCTCTCCTGGAAGGCCTTGGACGATAAAGATCCGAAGACGGGAAAAGACATTCACGACACGGTTCAGTGGTTGAATATGGCCGTCGGACGTCCCGACGTGCTGAGCACCGACGGGCGCTACCTGTACATGCGGTCGCAGGTGTTCACGTTCGAAGGCGATCGGCCGGTCCTGGGCCCGAAGGTGTACGGCCCCAAAGAGGGAGAACGCCAAGGCGGCGAAACGACCCATTTGTTCTGTCCGACGGGGTTCCTCGACGATACGTCCTTTCACCGAACGTACTGGCTCTACGCAGAAACCTGGTCGAGCGGCTGGAACGGTTACTATGTCGCGGGTAAATATGCTCCCGGCGGAAAAATCATGGTAGTGGGGCCCGATCGCGTGTTCGCCTTCGGTCGGGAGCCGCGATATTACCGTTGGACGACTCCGTTGGAGTTCCGACTGTATTCTGCCGCAAAGATATGGAAGCCCGCGCCCGAGCCGGTGTCCCTAAAAGTGGGGGCCAAGACGGAAAAGACGACCGCTGGAGTCGTCAACGCCGAGAATTACACTTGGTCGCAGAAGGTGCCTGTTCTCGTGCGAGCAATGGTGTTGGCTGGGGATGTCTTGTTTGCGGCGGGGCCGCCCGATGTCTTGGACGAAACGAAATTGAAGCGTACCGGCCTGACGTCGGACGATCTGGCGGCTGTCGCGGCGCAAGAAGAGGCACTCCAAGGACTTCGGGGTGCCGAACTATTGGCGGTCTCTGCTCGCGATGGGCGGGTGCTCAAGCGGACCAAGTTGCCGCATCTGCCGGTCTTCGACGGAATGATCGCCGCCCGCGGGAAGCTCTTCGTGGCGACCGCCGATGGGCGGATCATGTGCTTCGGCCGATAGCTCGCCCGAAAAGGGACGGGATCCAGCCGCAAATTTGATAAATCGTCCGGAACCGGTTCGCCCTAGCGGTGTTTACCTTGCTGGTGGACCGTATGCGCAGTGTGCAATCTGGTCCGGGATCAATTCGGTTGGTTTCCTGAGAGGAGGTATGGTCATGCGAAGTATGGTGCCTATTGTGGGGGTCGCCATGATTCTGGCGGGGGGCATCGCATTCGGACAGCCGGCCGAAAAGCCGACTCCGGAGAAAAAGGCTGGGCCTCAAGCCCGATTGCACGCGCTGTTCGCCGAACTCGACACGAACAAAGACAAGGCGCTTTCTGAGGAAGAATTTGCGAAGTCGAAGCGATTTCAGGGGGACGCCGAGCGGGCGAAACGCTTCTTCGCTCGAGTGGACGCCGACGGTGACGGCAAAGTGACGATTCAAGAGTTCGCCAAGGCACTCGCCGTGAATCCGGAGACGCTCTTCAAGCGACTGGATGCCGACGGCGACGGCAAGGTGACCGTCGACGAGCTCCTCAAGGCGCGTCGGGTCAACAAGGACGAAGCGGCGGCCAAGGCCATGCTCGAGAAGCTGGACACGAACAAGGACGGGACGATCGAGCTGAAGGAGTTCGTTGCCGGATGGAACCGTGGTCATGCCAAGCCGGCGAAGAGGACCCCCAAGAAACGGCCGGGTGCCGGTAAGAAAACGCCTCCCGCCAAGCAAAAGTAGGCAGCGCGAGTCGAATCGACAATCACGCGGCAGGCCGTGTCGGATGCGACGGGTCTGTCGCGTTTTGTCGTTTGGACGACCTCGTCGGGCGCTTGCCACACTTGCAACGCTGCCGTCGGTGGGGGATATTATGCGTTGACCCGATCGCGTTTCCCCAACCGGGCGGTTCGCAAGCCGACCAATCTACGATTGCGTCATTGCGCGGCGTGCATCCTGCGGTGACGATTACCCCGTTTTGTGCCGACCGTGCGCGCAATCGGTAACGTTGGGCTTTGTCGTCACCGACTGCACGACGAACCGTTCGGATTTCGTGAGCGTACTCGAATTGAGTTTGGCGGGGTTTTCAGCGCCGTCGCCTTTCCAGGTTTTGGAGGTTATCGACTCAGATGGTGAAGCACGTGATGTGGAGCAAGTGGGGAATAGCGTTAGCCATTGTGGGGGCCTTGCTGGTCGCCGGTTTCGATCAGGCTTGGGCGCAAGGCCACGGGCCGTTGAAGCCCGAAAAGGAAGAATGGCAAAACCATCTGGTCGTGCAGGTCAATTGCGAGCCGCCGCGAACGACTGCGTATCCGTTCGACACGCGGGAAGCGGCGTTGGAAGGGGATCGTACGAAGTCTCCGTGGTTTCGCTTGCTGAACGGTACTTGGAAGTTTCACTGGGTGAATCACCCCGATAAGAGGCCCGTCGACTTTTACAAGGTCGACTTTGACGATTCTTCGTGGGACGAGATCCCGGTGCCCAGCAACTGGGAAGTGTTGGGATACGGAGTGCCCATCTACGCGAACTTCCGCCCGATTTTCAAGATCGATCCTCCTCGCGTGATGGGCGAACCGCCCAAGCGTGAGTTTACGACGTACGAGAATCGCAACCCGGTCGGGTCGTATCGTCGCACCTTCGAGTTGCCGGCCGATTGGCAGGGCCGACGCGTGTTCTTGCATTTCGACGGGGTGCGTTCGGCGTTCTATGTGTGGGTGAACGGACGCAAGATCGGTTACAGCGAGGGCAGCCGAACGCCCGCCGAATTCGACATCACCGACGCGGTTCATCCGGGGAAGAACCTGGTGGCCGTCGAAGTGTATCGTTTTAGCGACGGTTCGTATATCGAACAGCAAGACATGTGGCGGCTCAGCGGCATTTTCCGTGATGTGTACTTGTGGTCGTCCGCCGAAGTGCAGATTCGGGATTTCTTCGTTCATACCGATCTCGACGACACGTTTACGCAGGCCGATTTTTCGGTCGATGTCGAGCTGCGCAACTTCGCGAAACAGGCTGCCGACACAAAGGTTGTGGGCGAGTTGGTCGACTCGGCGACGGGCGAAACGGCGGCAACCCTCGAGGGCGACGCCCTCGTACCGGCCGGAGGAACGACTACGATTGTGCTGCGTAAAAAGATCGTCGGTCCGAAGCTCTGGTCGGCCGAGAAACCGAACTTGTACCGCTTGGTTTTGCAGCTGCGCGGCGATGACGGTCGCCTCGTCGAAGCGACCTCGCACAACGTGGGGTTCCGCCGAGTCGAGATCAAAGAGAAACAGCTTCGCGTCAACGGGGTGCCCATTTACATCAAGGGGACGAATCGGCATGAGATCGATCCTGAGACCGGCTACGTCATGTCGGTCGAAAGGATGATCCAAGACATCGTTCTCATGAAGCAAAACAACCTGAACGCAGTCCGAACGTCCCACTATCCGGACGATCCTCGCTGGTACGATTTGTGCGATCAATACGGCCTATATATTCTCGACGAGGCGAACGTAGAATCACACGCCGCCCAATGGGTGACCGGCGAAGATCATTACGCATTCGCGTGCTTGAATCGAGCGAAACGCTTGGTCGAGCGTGACAAGAACCATCCGTGCGTGTTCGCGTGGTCGGTGGGCAACGAATCGGGACGAGGCGAAAAATCGTGGCCCGACATGGCCGCGTTCATGCACGCCCGCGACCCTTCGCGGCCTGTGATGGTGCAAGATACGCCCTACGATTTCGAGAATCATTTTTACGCACCGCCGGAAGTGTTGGAACGCTACGGCCGCAATGAGAACAACCCGACGCCCTATATCTTGTGCGAGTACGCGCACGCGATGGGCAACAGCGTCGGAAACTTCAAGGATTACTGGGATATCATCGAACGGTATCCGTTGTTGCAAGGCGGGTTTATTTGGGATTGGGTCGATCAAGGTTTGTACAAGGAAATCCCCGGCGGCAAGACGGACGCCTTGGGGCGAAAGCGTTTCTTCGCGTACGGCGGCGACTTCGGTGATTTCCCGAACGACGGCAATTTTTGCATCAACGGACTCGTGCAGCCGGACCGACGTCCCAACCCGCATCTGCACGAAGTGCGGAAGGTGTATCAATACGTCAAGATCTGGCAAGAAGGTGACGATGCGTGGCAGTTCAACGTTTGTAACGGCTACCACTTCACCAACTTGAACGAATTCGGTTGCCGCTGGATTCTGCGAGCGGGCGGCAAGCAAATTGCCACCGGCGAGATTCCCGTGCCGTCGGTGCCGGCGGGAGCGAATTGGATTTTGGACCTGTCGTCCGAAAAACAAAAACTGGGTAAGCTGCCCTCGTTGGAAAAATACCTCACGATCCAGTTCTACCTGAAGTCGGATACACCTTGGGCTAAAGCGGGCCACGTGGTCGCCTGGGAGCAATATCGCGTGGGCGGCGGAAGTTGGGCCGTTTTGCCGCGGGGCGAAGCCGCTCCGGCGTCGTTGCAGACGACGGCTACCGAGTTGATCGTTTCCGGCCCCGAGTTTCGTGCGGTCTTCGATCGTCGGTCGGGCTCGTTGACGTCGTACCAATATCGCGGGACCGAATTCTTGGCGGCTCCCCTCGAGCCGAACCTCGACAAGGTCCTCAACGACAACCAGTACCGCAACCGAATGTCGCGCATCGAACCGATTTGGAAAGAAGCGTGCCGCAACAAGAAACTGCTGGAAATCCAAGCCGAAGAACGCCAGGGAGTGGTGGGCGTCACCGCATGGATCCGGTTTCCCGTCGCCGATTCGTATGTCGATTGTCGCATGCAATATGAAATTCGCGGCAACGGACATATCGACGTCGAGGCGACGTACCTGCCGGGCCGCGGAGTCGGCGGAGCCGTCCAAAACCGGATGCCGAAATTCGGAACGACGTTGGCCTTACGGAAACCGTTCTCGACGATCCGATGGTACGGACGCGGTCCGCACGAAACGTATTGCGATCGCAAAACCGGTGCGGAAATCGCGCTTCACGAGCTGCCGCTGGAGCAGTTTATCTTCGGTTACGTCCGGGCGCAAGACAACGCGAATCGGACCGACGTGCGATGGGCTTCCTTCCTGGACGATCAAGGTCGCGGAGTTCTGTTTGCCGCCGTCGAGCAGCCCTTCCAATTCAGTGCTTGGCCGTACACGGCCGACGATTTGGCTTCGGCTAAGCACGACTACGAGTTGCCCCGGCGCGATCTGGTCACCGTCAACATCGACCATGTCGTGTACGGCGTCGGTGGGGATAACTCGTGGGGGGCAGACACGCACGAGCAGTACCGTGTCGATCCGCGTCGACCGTATCTGTTCCGCTACTTCATCGAACCGATAACGCCGTAAGCGCGATCGGCAATCACACAAAGTGATTGAGAAGAACACGGGCGACCATTGCTTTTGGAGCAAGGTCGCCCGTCTGTTTCTGATCGGGTAGGCGGCGAACCGTCGCTTCCGTTACTTCATAAGGCGCAACTTGTCGGCGAAACGCTGCCGAAACTTGGCAATCTTCGGGG
>CAYVVR010000020.1:0-16226 GCA_964454655.1 uncultured Planctomycetaceae bacterium
GGCATCGCGGGTTTCCCGTGCCCGCAACGCGGGACTACAGAAGACGTAGTCCGGATTCAAGCTGCACAATCGGCGGGCAAGGGGGACGAGCTGTTCGACCGCATCTTGCCGCAAAGGCGGATCCGACCGTCCGATGAAACGGCCTTGGATGCCGGTGGCCCCGTGTCGCACGAACATGAGAGTTTTAGCCGCCACGATGCAATGTCCCGTGCATGCGCGAAAAAACGCCCCCGGACCTGCGGAAACACAGCTCCGGGGACGTGTTGATCGTCCACGGCGGCTTGTGTGTCGTCCCTCAGGTCCACGAAGGGATCCGATCACTCGACGAGCACGAGCAGGTCTTCCGGCTTCCGGATCATCCTACCAGCCGCGCCTTCCCACCTGATCGGCAGTGGCATCTTGCGGCGTTCGTCCCCGGTTACGGCGGCGGGTCCGCGACGGATTTTCACCGTCTTCCCTGTTAGGGCCATGGCGGCCGCTCGCACTCGATATGCGGCAATCTAGCCTTTTACGACACGATAGTCAAGAGGGCGTCCTTCCGAAGAAAAAGCTCGTTTTTCTGCGAATAAAACAGTTTCTATGATCGATTTTCGTCTTTCGTCGGGCACAATCCGTGTTCGACGAGGCGTCTCGACAATACGCCGTTTCGGTTTGCGGCACCGCGGCGCGGGTCAGTCGCTCCAAATGTCGGCCGTGCGTGCCTTGACGTCGGGAAACGGCGGCAGCGGCGCGCTCGGCGTCGGCTCGTACCAAAACGTGGCGCACGACCAATCGTCGGAAGTTTCCGTCAGCCCCTTTTCCCAGGCAATTTGCTGGATCGTGATGCGGGCTTCTTTTTGCCACGCAATCGGATCGGGCAAATGCCATCGATACATCGACACGAATTCCTTCTGTGCCAGCGAGCAGCCGTTGTACAGGAACGGCGTTTGCTGGATGCCCCACGACAGCCCGACGTAGTCTTCGCTTCCCGTGCCGCAGATCGTGGGAAAATCGGTGTCGCCGTCCATGTACACTTTGATTTCGCCTTCGCCCCACCAACGGTTCGGATGCAAGTTCCGAATCCCGATCACGGCGCCGATGTATCGCCCCTTGTTTTTGCGTTTGGGCAACAGCTCGAAATCCTGCTTGAGTGTCGTCGGATTTTCTCGGCGAAACAGCACGTGCAGCCGTCCGACATCCTCGGGATGCTTGTCGCCCAGCGTGTAATCGATTTGGTAATAGATCGGCGGCGTGTGGTCGTCGTCGGTCTCGTTCGTCAACACGATCTTTGCGTGCTTGGTAAACGGCATCGGCAACCAAATGTTCATTCCCGCCCGCTGACCGACCGAATGAACGGCCGACTGATACGGCATGACTTTTCCATGCGCGAAGCCGAAGAAATCGCCCACCGGACACTCGATGCTCGGATGCTCCTGCCCTTCCCAATACGCCCGAATCACCAGGCTGCGTAGGTTTTTCGGGTCTTGGTGTGTGGTCAACCAGATGTGCCGGATGGTGCCCGGCCCTTCGATGTCGCACAGAACGTGCGATTCTCCCGGTTTGATCGGCCGACTGGGTGAACCTTTTCGGCCGACGCCCAAACGGCTGGCGGCCTTTCCGCCCTCACCGGGTGCGCCGGTCGGGTTTTCAAACGAAATGGATCGAGAGACAAGCCCGGTATCCAGCAGATACGGTTGGTGAACGACGTCGGGTTGTTGGCCGACGACCACGGCGGCTGCCAAGCAAGCACACCAACCGACAATCCATCTTCCAAGACCTCGTGCAATTCGGCGCATGACAACACCTCGCTTCTCGAGAATCGACGAGCCCTCGCCGGGCGAAGCGCACCGGCAAGTCGCCCGAGACCCGCTGCCTCGAGCGGCGGTGCCATTCTGCTTGCAGCGAGTGCGTGTTGCAACAAAATCGCCGTCAACCCGCTCGACGCCCTAGCGATCATGAAAAAAATCGCAAGATGCCGAGCAGCGTGATCACTGCAACGACCGCGGCGAATCCGGGAGCGTCGGCCCACACGGCCAGCACAAAAGCCGCCAGCACGGTGCACACAACCACGCACCAAAAGACTTGTCGCCGAAGGCGCCCCGCGTCGCGATCCGGTTCGGCACGAACCAGCCCGCGTTCGACGAGAATGCGACCGATTTGCTTTCGCTTCGCTTTCTTGCGAATTTCCTCGATGACCGGCTCGGCTTCTTTGTGTCCTTCGGCCAATTCGGTAAGCGCCAGCGCCTTGTCGATTTCGCCGCTTGATTCCAAGAACGACGCCATCGCCAATTGGGCAGGCACGCAGTTCGGGTCGAGCTTCAAGGCCTTGGCGTAGGCTTCGCGTGCGCCTTTGCGATCGTGCATCCGCTGCTTCGCCTCCCCCAAGACAACCCACGCCGAAGGCGATTCGGGGTTGAGTTTCACCGCCTTTTCGGCGGCTTCAAGGGCCAATTTCGGCCCCCGCTCGGCGACCAAGAACCGAGCATATTCCAACCACAACCGGGGATCGTGCCGCGAAAGCTCGATCGCCTTTTCGAACGCTTCTTGCGCCCACATCAACCGCCGAGTCCGCCAGGCCGCGACGGCATACAACCATTGCGCCCCCAAGTCGTCCGGCGCCTCGTCGACCACTCGCTTCGCTTCTTCGAACGCCTCTTGAGGTTGATCCAGCGCCAACAGGCATTCCGCACGGAGGGCGTGCAACTCGGTCGTATCCCATCCTGCGGCTACGAGCTGATCCGACAAGGCCAGCGCCCGCACCGGCACGCCCTCGTTCCAGGCGTCAACCGCCTCGAGCCAGCACTTCATGTTTTCGTCGAACGGCTCGCTCATCGCTTATCGAGGGATCATGATTCTCGATGCGGTCGCATCGCTTACGGCAACACCGCCGTTGCCGGTGAAGATGTCGCTGCTTGCTTTTCGGGTTTCGATTCGGGAAGCAACCAGGGCTTCAGGTCGACGCGACGATACGGCAACTTCGTCGCCGGTGCTTTTCCCCAGGCCAAGTGCAAAACCAAAGGCGTCGTTTCGAAGACCATCGATTGGACGGTCAAGAATCGCAGATTGACGCGGTCGAGATAAGCGGTCACGTCGTCCACGCCGAGCGGTTTCGCGTCTGCGGCCTCGCGCAGGATCGCGTATCGCCACGGGAAGACGATCCACGCCAATCGATCGGTACGAAAGTGGTTCGTGCAGACGCAAATGTCGTCTTCGGCCTTCCGGACGGCGACCGTCTTCGGCGTCATTTCGACCACGCAGGTCGTCCGCCGATCGGCCAACGCAATATTCAAGGCCGTGGTGCGCGGCATCTTTTCGAGCAGTTTTGCCGCCTGGTCGCAAGTCTCGCAGGTTTCGAGCACGCGACGAAGGGCCGTCATGTAGGGAACACCGTTGGGATCGAATTGCGGAGCGCGATCCGCCGACATGCGAACCTCGTGTACGGCCAGCGCGAGCCCCTTCTCGTTCATCCCGCTGAGCACGCCGATAAGCCCCGGAAACCCGACCGAAGCGAACGCAAAACGGCCCTTACCGGCGGCGTACACTTTCACGATCGTGTAACGCGACATCTCTTGATGGGCGAAGAAGTCGAGATTGCGTCCGAACAACACGCCGCCGGTTTTCGAGGCGGGCGGTTCCACCAACAACGACGAGCATCCCATCATTCCGCGGTAACTGTCGGGAAACGTATTCACGGCGACCAGCTCGTCGAAAGGAATCTCGGCCGCTTCGGCCAAGGCTTCGAGTTCCCGCCTGTGATGCTCGGAAATGTGCGGCAACAACCGACGCCCCGTCTCGACGAACGCATCCCATCCGCCGTCGATCTCGAGCATTTCGGCAAGTTGTTTGGGATACTCGAGCAAGACGTCCTTGCCCGCATTACGGCACAAGAGAGCTTCTTGGCGTCCCATCTCCTCGGGTGTTCCGCGCAACACGAGCAACGGGACGCCGTCGACGAATCGCAGTTCGCCGCGTCCGCTGGTTCCTTCACGATACGGCGATTCGACGGCATCGCCTCGGGCCCACGCGATCGACGCCGCCTGCGGGCCGACGGCCGCCGAAATCGTCGCGACGATCAGCAAAACGAAACAACACCCGTGTTGCCGAACGCGTGCCACACCGCTGAATCGCCCCTGTTTCATGCGAATATCTCCTCCGAGACGAGCTTGCGACGGCGTAACGCGAACCTTTGGAGGCTGCGAAGATCGCGATGCCTCACCATTCAACGCCTTCCGGCATTCATGGTACCAGTCGCATCGCCAAAATGCCAAGATTCGACCTGCGGCGTATCGCGCAGCGCAAAATAAACGCCGCCGAAGACGGCGGCAAAAGACGTCGAAGGATTCGCCTCTCGACTTGAATCAGTCGTCACCTCGCGAACCGTCGACGGCGATCTTTTCGCACGTGCTGATATCGACGGCGTACTTGCGGACGAGATTCAACAACGTCACGCGGTCGATCGGCTTGGTGGCGTATTCGTCGCACCCGGCGGCGATGCATTTTTCCCGCTCGCCCGCCATCGCGTGAGCGGTCAACGCAATGATCGGCGAGGTGTACCCGGCTTGCCGCAGTTGGCGAGTCGCTTCGTAACCGTCCATCAACGGCATTTGCATATCCATCAGAACGACGTCGAAAGGTTCGCCTTCACGCGTGGCCCGAAGTGCCAGCTTCACGGCGTCGCGTCCGTTGGCGACGGTTTCCACTTCGGCGCCGGCCTTTCGCAAGATGTGGGCGATCAGCCGCTGATTGTCGAGCGCGTCTTCGGCCAACAAGATGCGTCCTTTGAGCGGAATATTCCGCGACTCGGGCAATTCGCCGCGAACGTTCGCCAGCAACGTGTTCAAGGTGGCGGCCGGGTTTTCGATCCATTCGACTTCGCCCGAGGCCACCCGGACCGGCAACGTCAACTGGAAGTTGCTGCCCAAGCCTTCCTCGCTGACGACCGTAATGCTCCCCCCCATCCGCGAAGCCAGGCGTTGACTGATCGACAGTCCCAGGCCGGTACCGCCGAATCGCCGACGCGCCGAAGTATCGGCCTGACAGAAAGGATCAAAGATCGATTCCAGTTTCTCCGACGGAATACCGACGCCCGTGTCAATGATCTCAAACTTCAGCGTCGGCGGCATCGAGGTTTCATCGCACGAAAGAACGATGCGTACCGATCCCGATTCGGTGAACTTGATCGCGTTTCCGACCAGGTTGATCAAGATTTGACGCAACCGAATGGGGTCGCTGTGAATCGCCCGCGGAATATGGGTTCGGAACTCGGTGCGGAAGGTCAATCCCTTGGCGTCGGCCTTGCCTTGCATCAGGCGTACGACGTCGCTGACCACTCCCAACGGTGAGCACTGCGTTTGCTCCACGTCCAATCGGCCCGCTTCCATCTTGGAAAGGTCCAAGATGTCGTTGACGATCCGCAGCAGGTAGCGACCATTGCGCATGATGACCTGGATCGCCTGCACGCGGCTGGGAGGCGCCTTGCTGATGTCGCCTTCGATCAAGAGGGTTTCGGCGTAGCCCAAAATCGCCGTCAACGGCGTGCGGATTTCGTGGCTGACGTTCGCCAAGAATTCCCCTTTGACGCGCGAAGCCGCTTCGGCCTGCTCATGCAACTCTTTCAGCTTCGCATTGGCTTCTTCCAGCGCCTTGGCGTGTTCGCGCAGCTCGTTCTCGACTCGCTTTTGGGCACTGATGTCGGTCATCATCACGATGGCGCCGCGAAATTGACCGCCGGCCGAAAAGAGCGGACTGGCCGTCGTCAACACCCACAAGTACGAGCCGTCTTTGCGTCGAACGCGAATCTCATAGGTTCCGCATTTCCCGGATTTTCGATCGCAAAAACCTTGCTTGACCTTGGGAAGGTCTTCGGGCCAGACGATCTCGAAGATGGAACGGCCGACAAGCTCGTGGGCGTTGTAGCCGATCATCTCTTCGCTCCAGCGGTTGATGAGCGTGATGCGTCCGGCGGCATCGTACGCCATCATTCCCGTCTTGGCCGATTCCAGCAGCATCCGGTAGGGTAGCCCGCATTCGGTATCGTGCACCGGACATATCCCCATCACCGACGCGGACGAAAACCGGTAGCCGAAAATGATGATAGCCGACATGCCCGCCAACCACACGATCGCGGCGGCAACCATCGCGCCCGGCGAGCGGACTTGCGGATCGGCCCAATACGAACCGAGCATCAGGCCGATATACAAAATGCACCAGACGAGAGCGATCGTCCAAACCCATCGGCGGTCGATCTTGAAGGCGGACGGCAGCGTCCATCCGTTCGGTATGGCGGAACCGTGGCGATCCAACGCTCACCTCCCAGAAATCGGGCACCAGATCAAGATGTTGGGATAGTCGCTATGCATCCAACGGCTGTTTGGGCCGCATTGTCGGCGTGACGGCAGTCCCGACGCAGCCGACCTCGCCGCCGTTCGAAGGTCGAAACGCTCGTCGCAACCGTGCATCGTATTCACCGGTCGTATCCGGCTCCGTCCCCTGGTCATCAGCCGGAAACAAGCCCGCCGGTGCGCATCCCCACCCGGGACTTCCTGCAACACACCCGCTTCTTAACAACCATAGGACACGAAATTCACCGACAGCTTCCGCGTCTCCCCAGATTTCCCAAAGCAGTGTCTTTTCTTTGCTTTTCGGCCTCTTGCAAATAAGGACACGACCGAAGCCTCCCTCGATCGAGGTAGGCTTGTCGCTGCTTTGCCGCACACCTCCTAAATCGATCCTGCCGATTGCCTCAATCAAACGCGTCAATCGCCACGACTATCGAAAGCGGCACAATCTGAAAAACATGCGCACGCTGCCCCACAAGAAAGGTTGATGGCGTTCGAGAAAAGCGGTCGAAGAACAAAGAATGTGGGAAACGCGTCCCACAGAAGTACCTCTCCGCAGGAGTTGATCTCGTGAGTCGATCTCGGTGGTGGAAGTCGATCCCGCAAGACGAAACCGCGTCCGCGGAATCCTCCGGCAACAGCGTGCCGTGGGCCGTTTCGATCCGCACGATCCTCTTGTGGGCCTGCGTCGTCGGCTTGTTATGGCTGTGCCTGACACCTTCCGCAGAAGGCGCCGGACCGGTTTCGCCCACCGGCACCGCGACCGTCCCCGCCGCTTTGCCGACAGCCGCCCCAACGGTCTACGTCACGCGGCATCCGTTCTATCTCGTGCGTCCACGGTTCTGGCATCCCCAACCGGTCCCGCAAAGCTCGGTTTTTCAGGGAACCGCACCTTACCAATGGGGCAACCTGGGAGTTACAGGCAAGCGGAGTTGGGCCAAACAGCCGGGGTATTACAGCACGCACACCGATTGGATCTTCCGCTAGCGGGAACGGGTCAGCGCGGCGTTGTCGATTCGCCGGTCTCTTCTGCGTTTTCAGCCGAACCGCAAGCCTTCTCACGGTGCGCCCGGGGCGATGCCAGTCGAAATCCGGCCACGGCCAACAGGGCCCAAGCAACGATCAAGAGCGTGCCTCCGAACGGCACGACATAATCCCAGCCCTTAGCGCCGGTGATGATTCCGGCGTAAATGCCGCCTGAAAACAAGCCGGTTCCTATCAAGAACGCGACCGCCGACCATCGTGCCGCACGACGCTTCGGATCGATCGCCGAAACCAAGCCCGCCAACACCATGGCCATCGAATGCCAAAGCTGGTAGCGCACCGCAGTTTCGAAATTTCGGTAGTCGACCAACCCGACTTCGTGCTTGAGCACGTGGGCCCCTGCCGCAGCGGCGGCTACCGCGAACGCCGCAAACAGAGCGCCGAATCCGATGGCTTGACGCGCATTCACGGGAGACCTCACCTAATCGTTGTCGCTTTCGCCGGCTTCTTCTCGCTGCCTGCGTTCCGACTCTGCCCGCAAGTAGGCGATCAAGCTGTTGGAATGCGTGGCCAGCGCGGCGGAAGTCGCCTCGCAATCGCCCCTTCGAACAGCCTCGACGACGGCGCGATGTTCCTCGGCGATCAAGACCGGATCGATCGTCCGCAAGTACTCCAGAATGAATTTCGTTCGCACGTCGAACGCCAACGTTTCCCAAAGTCGCAGCGCGACGGTGTTGCCCGACGCTTCGACCAGCGTTCGATGAAACACCTGATTGTGTTCCAAGAAACCGACGAAATCACGTTGTGCCGCCGTTTCCAAAATACCTTCGAAGGCCTCTTCCAAATCTTCCAGCTTATCCGGCGGCAGCGGCACGGCCGTCTTCGCCGTGAGGGTTTCCAAGGCGACGCGGACTTCCAAGGCATAGATCGTCTCTTCCAAGCTCACTTCCCGCACGCGAGCACCTTTGTGCGGTGCGCATTCCAGCATCCCCAACGCGGTCAATTCGCGAATCGCTTCTCGCACGGGAATAGGGCTGACACCGACCTCTTCGGCGATCCTCGCTTCGACGATGCGATGGCCGGGAGGAAACTCGCCGGTGGCGATGCGGTGCAAGATCAGATCGCGAACCTGCTCGCGGATGGACTGGTGTTTGACGCGCGTTTGAGCCATGACTCAGCCATGCCTTCCCTTGGTGCCGAATCGAACGGCAAGAGCGCGATGCGAACCCGAGCACAACGCGATGTGCGTCTTCGATACGCGAACCGCCGACAGACGTTTCTCTCGGATTCCAGGGGCCTCTTTTTGCCGATCGGCAGAAATATTGTCGACGAGATGATTTTGTCATGATAACAAAAAAACGTTCCCTACTCGATAGTAGGAACAGCCTGGCTCGACAATTTTCCCACCGGCCCTCGACGGTGCCCGAACAGTTTCTTGAACGAGAAAAAATTCTTGGCGCAGGGGGACTCGCGTTCTCATAATAGCCGTGCCTGCCCCGAATCGGCACCCGGGTTCTCGCCATATGCCGTGCTCGGCCCCTTCTCACGGGAGAACCTCTCATGCATGTTCTCAGCTCACCTCGATCGTGCCGGTTTTCCGTCTTCGTTTCTGCAGCGTGCACGCTTGCCGCAGCGGTCGTTTTCGTGCCGATCGTCCGGGCAGAAACGTCCGACCTCGATTCGCTGTTACGAGAAACGCTCGCCGAACCGGCAATCGCCGTCGTTTGGGCCGAACGCATCCCCGGCGATCAGCTCGATGCCGTCGTTTCGCTCGCCCGCGAGGCCCGAGGCAAGCTGCTGATTCAGCTCGCCGATTTCAGGCAATACGTCGAACTGAGCCGCCTCGCCGACGAGGCGGGAGTCGATCGTACTCGCCTGTTTCTCGAATACTCGCTGGAAGAACGAATCGCCGCGGCCGACGGACTGGCAAACCTGACGATCGTGCTGCGCGAGCCGACTCCCGAGATCGAACAAGACGCCCTGCGGACGGTTCGCCCCGGCGGTGCCCTATGGATCGGCGGCGACTTGCGTCGAAAGCCGGTCCCCGACGGAATCGACGAGTGGACGCATCACTACCATTCGCCCGACAACTTCACGCAATCGTCGGATCGGCTCGCCAAGGCGCCTTTCTGGACGCAATTCGTCGGCTATCCGCGTTACGCGCCCGCCCCTCAGTCGGCCGTCGCCGCAGGCGGACGTGTGTTCATGGCGCTCGGACACGTCGCGTGGCACCAGCGGGAAGAACCGTGGTTGAACACGCTGGTCGCCGTCGACGGGTACAACGGAATGCTGTTGTGGAAACGTCCGCTCACCCCCGGCCTGATGGTCGATCGCAGCATGATGGTCGCCACGCCTTCGGCCTTGTACTTGGCGGAAGGGCGCCGTTGCAAGGTCTTGGATGCCGCAACGGGCGATACGATCGACGAAATCACCATTCCTCGCGAAATCGCCCCGCAAGCGTTCTGGAAGTGGATCGCGTTGGTCGACGGCACCTTGTACGCCTTGGTGGGTGAAGACGAACCGCTCGACGCCGTCGCCCGTTGGAAACGCACGCAACACGGCTGGCCGTGGAACGGCATCTCGCGAGGCTACAACGCCGCCGAATACAAATGGGGCTTCGGCGACACGCTCGTGGCGATCGACACGAAGACCAAGACCGTGCGATGGCACGCGCACGAATCGCCGTCGATCGACTCCCGCACGCTGTGCATCGCCGGTGGCCGCATCTTCTACGGTTCGTTCGGCAACTATCTCGTCGCGCGTTCGATCGCCGACGGCGGTGAACTGTGGCGGCGCACGCCGCAATCGGCGCCCCACGTATTCGACGCCATCGGTCTGTATCGCCCGGGCCACGGATACATCAGCGGTTGGAAAAGCACAGCCTATATGAAGGCGTCGGAACGCGCGGTCTATGTTCTCGGTCCGCAAGTCGAAGGGCTGACCGCCATCTCCGCCGCAACCGGCGAACTGTTGTGGCAGCGACCGGCGAAAGATTTCCAAATCGTCCTCCGCCAAGACGGCTTGTACGCCATCGGGCCGCAAAACCTGACCGAAGGCGTATCGTTGAAGCTCGATCCAGCGACCGGCGAAGAATTGGATCGCGTGCCGATCAAACGCCGGGCCTGCACCCGCGCGACGGGATCGTGCGACAGCATCTTTTTCCGCGCGTTCGAGGGCACCGGTCGCATCGTGCCCGACGAAGGCGGCGTTCGCTGGATTTCGCCCATGCGTCCTTCGTGCAACGTGGGCGTCATCATCGCCCACGGACGGCTCTACTGGGTTCCCTGGGTGTGCGACTGCGACCTGCAAACATTCGGTGCGATCAGCCTGGCTCCGGCCGGTGATTTTCAGTTCGACGCGAAAAGCCGTCCGTCGAATCGCGAAGTATTCGCCGAGCGTGTCGCCGAACGCCTCGTCCCCGAACCCGGTGATTGGCCCACGTACCGGGCCGATTCGCAACGTTCGGCACGAACCGGCGTCGTGGTCTCCGACAACCCGGCAAGAATTTGGACCGCGCATTTGAATCCGACCGCCGAACTGACTCCACCGGTGTGCGTCGAAGATCGCATTTTCGTGGCCGATCGCGACGGGCGCGTCCGGTGTCTCAACGCTCGGACCGGAGACGTCGCATGGACGGCCTGGATCGGCGGACCGGTATTCTACCCGCCCACCATCGCCGACGGGCGTGCCGTCATCGGCGGAGGCGACGGCTACGTCTGGTGTTTCGACGCGACCAGCGGGGCGCCGTTGTGGCGATTTCGGACCGGTCCGGCTTTACGCCGCATCCTCGTTTACGACCGCCTGCAATCCACGTGGCCGGCCACGGCGCCGGTCGTCGTGAAAGACGGCGTCGTCTACTGCGCCGCAGGCATGCACGATTTCGACGGCACGCACGTGTACGCCCTCGATCTCGAATCGGGCGAACCGCTTTGGGAAAACCACACAGCGGGCCACCTCGACGCGGCATCACGTCGCGGCATCGCCTGCCAAGGTGACCTTCTGTTGTTGGGAGAACGGTTGTACCTGGCCGGTGGAAACTACATTTCACCGGGCGTTTTCGACGCCGCGTCGGGACAATGCCTGAACCGCCCCGTGCCGACGCCGGGAAGCACGGCACCGCGGGGCCGGGAATTGCAGGTTGTCGACAATCGCGTGATCGTCGGCGGCCAGCCCCTCTATTCCGTCCCTGAGGCTCCTGTCTTCGATGCGTCGACGCAATGGCCGCCCGAAGTCGTGCAAACAGCCGAAGCCGAATTGCTCACCGTACACACCGACGACGGCTGGGCCCTGGTCGCTCGCCAAGGCGACAAGGTCGCGTGGGCACGCCCGTTACCGTCGGCACCGATTCGTTGGTCGATCGCGGTCGATCGCAAAGGGCGTATCGTAGTCGCCTTGCGAAGCGGCACCGTGATCGCCTTCGGCCCGAACAATGCCTCGCAACACGACTGAACGTCCCGCGTGCCGACGGATATCATCCCGCCTGTTGGGAAACCGGAAACGCGCATCCGACCTGACGACCATCACGGCTTCGCGGTACGCCGTACCGGACCGTTTCGGTCGTCGGCTCGCCCGGCTTGGGCACATCGGCCCGCCGGATGCGACCGTTGTGCTCCCACGTGATCGAAAGCGAATCGCCCGCGGCACGCACCAACGACGGCAATTGCGACGCCGATGCCAACGGACTGCCGGCAACTTCCAGAATGTAATCGCCCGGCTCGATGCCTAGGCTGTCGGCAGGCGAGTGCGGCAACACGGCTGTGACCAACGCGGCGTGCGGGTCGGCATCATCGGGCTCCCATCGGATTCCCAGTCGAACCGGCGTCCCCTCGAGCGTGAGCGTCGTCGTCTGTGAAACGCCGTCGTGTTCGTAAACGAGTTCGGCTTCGCGGCCGACCAACAATCCCGCGGCCACCAAATCGACCGGTTCATGAATCACGAATGTGCCGAGTTTCCGAATCCGATCGCCGGGAACAAGCCCTGCTTGCTCGAGCGGCGATTCGGGATCGGTGCCGACCACGATCACCCCGTTACCGCCGTCGGGCTTCACGCGAACCTTCAGCCGTCCTCGCCAACGGCCGGGAGCCTCGACCAACGATTTGAAGACGGCATCGGACTCTTTCTCGGCTGCGGGACGATACTCGGGCAAGGCGTCGGCCGTGTCCAATTCGATGAGAACGTCGAACAACATGCGGCCGATCGTCTCCATGCCTGCGGCGTTTATCTTTTCGGCATCGTCGGTCGCGGCGTGGTAGTCGTCGTGCAGCCCTGTGTGAAAGAGCAGCGCGGGCGTTCCGTGGCGGCAGAAGGCGTAATGATCCGAATCACGGCGAAATCGCCATGAAAAGAGCAGTTCCAGCGCGTTGTCGCGGTTCGCGCGGGCGGCAAGGCTCCGCAGACCGGCAGCCGTCCGCGTCCCAAACACGTACAGCTTCGCGTCGCGCAGGCGACCGACCATATCGACGTTCACGTTCAATTTCACCCGCTCGATCGGCAACGTGGCGTTTTCGACCCAGTGTTTCGAGCCGAGCAATCCCTTCTCTTCGGCGTCCCACAAGGCAAACAGGTAGCTCCGTCGCGGCGGTGACGGCAATTGCTTGAGGGCTTCGGCCAGCTCGAGCACGGTCGATGTTCCGCTGGCGTTGTCGTCGGCCCCGTTGTGGATCTTGCCGGGGCCGTCGCGGGTGTTCCTTTTCGTCCCGTAGCCGACGTGATCGTAGTGGGCCGAAACGACGATGATGTCGTCGGCGACTTGATCATCCGCCCCCGGAAGATAGGCAAGCACGTTTCGGTAACCGTCGCCGAACGGCTGAAAGTAGCCTTCCGTGCCGGCGGGTGTAAGCCCCAGCTCGGTGAACCGATCGGCAATCCAATCGCCCGCCCGACGGCCGCCGGATGTTCCCGCCTCGCGGCCTTCCAGATCGTCGGAGGCCAAGTAGGCCACCGCTTGCATCAACTCGGCCTGCGTGATCGACGCCCGGGCGGTAGCCAGATCGCCGCGCACGTCTGCGACGGCGCCCCGTTCCGTTTTCAACGAAAATACCGCCGCCAACAACAGCGTGCCCGCTAAGGCGAAACGATGCTGCCGAAATCCTAGCCGTGTCGTCATCTTGTTCATCGACGATGATCCTCGCGTGCAGGTTGCCTATCCGGCCGCCCGATCGTCGCATCGAGCGTTCCCGAACGACCACCTTCATCATAGCCGCCGCCACCTCGGAACGCATCCCGACGACCAATCATACGTCGAAACCGGTGGTCGCCTTCTCCGGGCAAACGTCTTGATCGACACGGGCTACCGCGTTTGCCGAGCAAACCTATCTTTTCTTGGCTACCCAATCGAAGAAGCACCCCCAAGCGTTGCGAGCCGATCGAGTTGGTGGCGAAACGGCAACGCGCGTGTTGCTTTTCGGCGACACCCGACGGCTCCGCAAGGCATGTTCCCAGTAGAGAGGCCATCGCTGTAAAACGACAAGTCACCGCCGTATTCGGTAACCCACAATTGAAAAGAACGCTTTCGCGCAACCGGGGCGCGCGAGTTGCACGATGTTCTCGTACGCCCGATCGTGCCTCGCCGCCGGCGAAGCGTTTCGCGCAAGCCATTCTTTCGATCGCCCGACACATCTATGTTGCACGTCATCGAGATCGACAACCTGGACCGGCTGGCCGAATATCGGCTGGTGTGGCGATCGTTGTTGCTCGAAATGCCTACCGCCTCGTTCTTTCAGCGTTATCGATGGCTCGAAACGTATTGGCGGTATTTCGGCAAGAACAAGCATCTGCGCGTGCTGATCGCCCATTCGGGCGACGCCCCGGTCGGCATCTTGCCGTTGGAGCTGCGTGTGGAGCCTTCCCGTTTCGGTCCGGTGCGCGTGCTCACTTATCCGCTGGACAACTGGGGAACGGCGTTCGGACCGATCGGAATTCAGCGTACGGCGACCCTCTACGCCGCCATGCGGCACTTGCGGGATCGTCGTTGTGATTGGGATGTCTTGGATCTGCGATGGGTCGATCCCGAAACGGACCGCAACCGCACGCCCCGAACAATGGCGATGAACGATCTGGCACCGCACGCCCAACCGTGGATGCACGGGGCGGTGATCGATCTCGACGGCGACTGGGATGCCTACCTGGCCGGTCGGACACCGAAATTTCGCGAGAACCTACGACGCTTGCGACGCCGAATCGAAGCGGCCGGTGAGGTCGTCTTCGAGCGGTACCGCCCCCAAGGCGGATTGGACGACGGCCGCAACCCTCGGTGGGACTTGTTCGAAACCTGCGTCGAAATCTCCGCCCGCTCGAAACAGGCGCGGGATACCAACAATTACGTCCTCTCCCATCCGCGAATCGTCGAATTTCTGGCCGAACTCCACGAGATCGCCGCACGCGACGGATGCGTCGACGTGAACGTGCTACGCCTCGACGGTAAGCCGATCGCCTTTACGTACAACTACTTCTGGGACGGAATCGTCTTCGGCTTGCGCATGGGATTCGATCCGGAGTACGCCGGCCTGGGCCCGGGAACCGTCTTGCGCGCCATGATGATCGAAGATTCCTTCCGTCGCGGTGATCGACAAATCGACCTGGGCACCGGCTATCTCGAAAGCAAGACCCCGTGGGCGACCGGTCGAACGACCAGTTACCGTTACACGAGCTTCGCACCGACTCTCCGCGGCCGCTTGCTGCGGATGCAACGCTGGTTCGCCGATCGCTTCGCCGATCCGCTCGAACTCGCCTTGCGGCGCAGTGCGTAGGCGCCGGGCAAATCGATTTCGACGATCTGCACGGCGCATACGAAAAGGCGACGTTCACCGTCGAACGTTCGACGCCGACGCCGCCTTCCGCCTATGGTCGTATCGCACCAAACGTCACCGGGTGGGGCGTCCAGCGACGATGCTTGCGACTATTTCTTTTCTTGCTTGTCGAGCGGCAGGAGCTTCACGTTCTTGTACCACACGGGATGGCCGTGATCTTGGAATCCCAGGTATCCGCAGCGGGCGAAATCTTTGATCGCTCGTTTCTGCCCGTTGAGCTGGAACTTGTGATCGCCGGGAATCGCCCGTTCGCCGGGTTCGTCGAACTCGTCGCAGTTCATCTCGCAAACCAGCTCGCCGTTGACCTTGACCGAGATGTTCGGGCCTTCGGCACGGATTTCGACGTGATTCCATTCACCCGGTTTCTTGGCGGCGTTTTTCTTCAAGGGGACGATGTCGTACAACGCGCCGAAGTCATGACAGGTCGTGCCGTCGCCGGTGGCCACCTGGACCTCGAACCCGGTGTGGACGGGATTCTTCGGATCTTCGATGCGGAAGAAAATCCCCGAGTTGCACGGATCCGACATCTTCACGTCACATTTGAGCACGAAGTCGCAAAACGGCTTCTTGTAGATGACGACGTAACCGCCCGACTTGTAGGGCTGCATGCAACCGTCTTCGATCGGCGAGGCCACCGGCTTGCCGTTGTTGCAAATCCAGCCGTCGTAACTTTTGCCGTCGAACAGCAGAATCCAACCTTCCTTTTTTTCCTGTTCGGTCAGTTCGTTGTCGGCGGCCCATACCTGGGCGACTCCGCCCACCACGAACGACAATACGGCGCAAAGGATCAATGCTCGTTTCATCATGGTCTCCTTCTGCAGAAGCAGAATCTAGGGGGACAAACGGGGAACGTTCGCAGAAAGACGATGACCGCATGTTCCGAATCGTCGAAGCCACCCGACCTTCTCGTTCGAAACACGCGTTTACTGCGACGGGCGGTTGCGCGCAGCCCCTTGCGAGCCGAACGCCGACCGGAAACTCACAATAGCCTCACCTCGGGGACGGCGTCAAGCATGTCCTCGACGTCGCACCGCATGGGAACGGCCTGAGGTCTCGACGGTCCCTTCGCCTTCGCAGCACCGGCGGCGGTCGCAAGCCGAATCGCCGCGACGCCGTC
>CAYVVR010000021.1:0-12473 GCA_964454655.1 uncultured Planctomycetaceae bacterium
CGGGGTAGACGAGCGTCGCGTTCTCGGCCTCCAAGATCTTCGACGAATCGAAAGTCACTTGCTCGACCGAGTTGCCTCGCCATACTTCGATCGTGCGGGTAACCACCTGCTTCGGCTGCGGAAGGGGTTCCGGCTCGATGGGCGAAATACCCAACAGGTCGAACGTATTGACCAGGTCTTTCTCGCCGCTCAAGTCGGCCTGGGTCACCTCGTTTTCGCCTTCCGCCACGTTTTCCAGCGAACTGCACAAGGTGACGCTCAGGTCGCCGTATTTTTGGGCGAGGATCAGCTTGTTCGCCTGTTCGGGGGTGACGGCCAAGGTGACGTTTCGCAGATTACGCGGCCGGTCTTCGCTGGCGGGGAAGCGATTTTCGCTGGTCGCCAGCACCCGGACGCGACGCAACAGCGTCATCGTCGCCAAACCGCCGATCTCGGGCCGATCGCTTTTCACCGTCAAGTTCACATCGACCAGGCTTTCGGGTTGGATCATCCCGTTGAGCGCCGAACCGGCATCGACGGCCAGCGTGACGGCACGGTATCCCGGCGGAATACGCTCGGAAAGCATCGGCACTTCGCCCACGGCGTACAGGTCGGTATCGCGGATGGGTTGCCCGGCGAGAATGGTTTCCCGCACCAGGCGGAACAACGCCCGCGACTTCAACTGCAACGCCCCTTCGGGCACCTTGTCGACGGGCACGCGGACGACGTCGACGTAGTCGTCGAGCACGCGGGAATACTTCGGCAGGTTGATCTTGGCCACGACGACGGTCGCCGTTTCGGGTTGCGGTTCCGGCGGCGCCGCGACCACTTCCTTCTTATTCAAATGACGAACGGCGTAAGCGGCTGCCAGTCCGACCAGGACGGCAAACACGACAAACGTCACCATTGCAGGCGTAATACGTTTCATGGAAGTAACGTCTCCTCGCTTTCGGAAGGCGGGTCGGCCTCGCTTCTCAATGGGCCGAAGCTCGCCGAAACCCTCGCGACATCGAATTTCGTGGGTATCCTGCTTCTCGTGTCGATTCCGTTCCGAACGGGCGATCCTTCCAGGTGTTTCGTGCAATCGCCGTGCCGTCGGGCATCGGCCGTATCAAAATCCCCCGCGAAGCGCCAACCACGCCAACACAAGCCACGAGCCCACGGCCAAGGGAATCGCAAACGGCAACGCCTTTCGCGGCTTGGGCGTTTTTTCGGCTTCGGCCGCCGACGTTTCTCGCTTCACGGCGGTCAATCCGCCGGCGAACACCGTCATCAAGGCCAAAAAGCTGCCCACAAACGCACTTACCGCGAAGGCGATCAGCACGTAGAACGGCCCAAGCCAGCTTCCCAAGGCAGCGAGCAATTTGACGTCGCCCATGCCGCCGCCGCCGAAAATCCACGGCAACAACAGCAGAGCGAAGCCGACACCGAAGCCGCCCAAGGCGAACCACCAGCCTTCGCCGGTCGGAAAAAAGCCGTGATACAACAGACCGGCAACGGCCGCGGGCACCGTGATCGCGTTGGGGATGCGATGCATCCGCCAGTCGGTCACAGCAGCGGCGGCGGTCATCAGGACCACGGCGATACCAAGTACGATCATGGGAACCATTACCTGTGCTTCCTGTTGCAAACGCGATACCGTCGGATGGAGGAATTCCGCTTATGGGCGTCCTCGTTGAATCTGCGGAGCCGGATCGTCGTCTTGCCAACTGCCGTACGACCCGGCCTCGGGCAATCCGGCGGGCGGTTCGGTATGAAAACTCTGATCGATCGAGATGACCGCCCCCGCCACGTCGCCCATTTCGTCGACCAACGCGTCGCGAACGGCCGTGTAACCGCCGATCACCCCGATTACCAACAGCGTGATCAGTACGATCCATTCAAACGACAAGGCGCCGCCGTCTTCGGTCCAAATGCGTTTCAGGTAGTTCAAGGCTCGTCTCACTTGTTGCCGAAAGCCCACAGTTGCCGTCTTCTACCGTTGCCGAAGTTCGACATCAGGGATGGCCCACGGGACCTTGGTCGGGTTTGCCCGTCGTGGGGCGTTTTTGTTTGACGTTCGGTGTCTGATCGTCGAAGCCGAACGCGTTTCCCCAACCGGTCGCATCGGCTTCCACCTCGTACGACTGATCGATGTGGATCACGGCCCCGGCCACGTCGCCCAATTCGCTGATCACGGCGTCGCGGACGGCCGAAATGCCGCCGACGATCCCGATTACCAACAGGGTGATCAGCAAGATCCACTCGAAGCTCAACATGCCGGCGTCCTCGCGGACACCCTTGGCCAACCAGCGTTTGCAAAGCGATTTCATCGTTCGATTTCCGTGAAGTTGACTCGTCGATCGGTTCCGCGTGAAGAGAGTGTCTCGAAGGCGGAAGATGTGCTCCGCAGCAGCAAGACGACCGCTGCGGAGCCGCTTCCGCTGAACGGTCCGGAACGTCTCCGAACCAAGACGGGGAGGAACATCAGAGGGCAGGATCTTCGACGTCGTCGCCGCAATCGCCGATCGGACCTTGGTCCTGGGCGATGTCGCCGGCGGCCAACCGACCTTGATCCATACCCGCGGCGTCGGTGTAGGACGAGTCGCTGGCACCATCGACGACGCAGTCGGGCACCTGCACATCCCACGGATGCGAGATGGTGTACGACTGGTCGAGCGACACGACGGCCTCAACGACGTCACCCAACTCGGTGATCACCGCATCGCGAACGGCGCTCAAGCCGCCGACGATCCCGATCACCAGCACGGTGATGAGGAGGATCCATTCGAAGGTGAGGACACCTTCATCCTCCCGCCAAACACGAGACAACACACGCTTCACTTCGTCGCTCCTTGTATGAAGGACAACGAAAAAAGGGAACCACGACCGGCCGTCCCGCGACCGGCCAACGATGTAGACTTGTCCGCTCGATCGCCCGTGATGACGAACGACCAATCTAGGCGGTCGCCATACGCCGAGCATCAGGACGAGAAAATAGACAAGCTCGGCAAGCTAGAGAGCACACCCCGTGCCGTTTCAGGAAAAGATACCGGATAACGCCGTAAGTCATTTGTATAAAGCCGCTTACGACAAACAACGACATCTGTGCGATTCGGGCGCGGCGTTGCCGCGGGGCAACATGTTGTCGAAAACAAACATCGCAGCGCGGGAAAGCCCGAAGTGTTGTTTGCCTTGCTTATCGCTACCGCCGCCAGCCGTTACGACCCGCACGAAGACGTTAAGAACGAGAAACACCGTCTGAGACCGCCGTCTCGGTGTGCCCTCACGCGGCTGAAAAAAGCGCACGGCTCGGCGCAAAACGAAGTCCGCCGACGAGGCTTTCGCCCCATCGACGGACCCTCGTTTCCTAGCCACGGGCGGTGGCAAGGAGGGATTGACTTGTCTTCACGCCCCATCTGGGGGCGCTTCGGTCTTCGGCAAGCGATTATCCCGTCATCAACGGCCTACGCCTGCCGCGTTCCTTGACCATTACAGGAACGGATTTTCGATGTCCGGATCGCAATCGCCGATCGGGCCTTGGTCCTGACCGATGTCGCCGGGCACCAAGCGGCCTTGATCGATACCGGCGGCATCGTTGTAGGCCGAGTCGCTGGCACCATCGACCACGCAGTCGGGCACCTGGACATCCCACGGCTGGGCGATCGTGTACGACTGGTCGAGCGAGATGACCGCTTCGACGACGTCGCCCAATTCGGTGATGACCGCATCCCGAACGGCACTCAGACCGCCGACGATCCCGATCACCAGCACGGTGATCAGCAGGATCCATTCGAAGGTGAGGACGCCTTCGTCCTCCTTCCAGACGCGACGCAAAAGATGACTCACTGAGGAACCCTCCAATAGAAACAAGGGAAAGGATGTCGGCGAAGCCACGGACGAGACATTCGCCGCAGGAAAAGACCGATTACCATAGACAGATATGCAAATACCATGCCATGGTGTGCCGACATCCCGGCAAACGTGCCACATATCTCCCAAGTTCCTAAAGGGCGACAACTTGCGACATCGTATATTACCTATTTTGCCTCGTCGAATTGTGATCCCCCCACAAGCAGTTTGCGAAACTTAACATTTCGCCCAACACGATTAGCACGTTGCAAAGAGAGCTTAACATGACCGGCCGAATACCGCGGTGGTCACTCCGTCGATTCGCTCAAGAGCACGATTCGCGATCGCCCGATCGCGCCGATGCGGCGCGTCCAAAAGGCGACACCCTCGGCGGCACCGTTGCCGCGGGGCATCACGACCGAGCCCTCGCGTACCTTTTGACTCGCGAGTTCGCACGCGCCGGCCGGCAACTAAAAAGGCCGCCTGTGCGGCGGCCTTCACGTATGTCCGATCTGCTTCGATCGTCGCGTTACCAACGCGTGTCGAAGCCCAACGTCAGGCCCTGGAAGAACACGTAGCCGTTGTCGTTGACGGTGGGCGTGTCGGGCAATCGATAGTCGACCTGTTCGGGGGCCAGTGCCATACCGACCAACCATCCCATGTCGAAACCGGCGTGCACCGTAATGAAGTCGGTCAATCGGTAATCGGCAAAGATGCCGACCTCGCCCATGAACGCGGCGCCGTCGTTCGAAGCGTACCCTTGGTAGTCGGTATCGTTGAGCTGGTAAATGTCGGTGAACTGATCGGACCAATTGATCATCGGTGCCGCTTTCACCGAAGCGCCCCAACGCAGGCGGTGTTTCCGCACGGTCAAGATCGCCCCGGCCTGAAGCCCGAACATGTCGTTGTGCGTGCGGATGGCGGTTTGGCCCCACAACGGCGTCGTCCCGTTGGTGTCCGACAGAAAACCGCTGCTGGTGAAGATGTACCCTTCGTCCAACGACATCCCTCGGAAACCGAACAACCAAGTCAGGTAAGCACCTTCTCGGCAACGACGTTGCCAGCGACCGTTCGGCAGCATGGCCATTCGGTCCTTACCGCCGCGCGGCTCGATAAGCAGGTTCAATTCGAAGTTGTGGATGTTCGACCGATAACGCATCTGCTGCCACGTGGCATAGTCGAAATCGGTACCGTACTCGGTGAACAACGAACCGCCGGTGAAGGTATTTCCGTTCAAATCGTAGCTGACGGTCGTGCCCTGAGCGGTCTCCATCGCCGACCATTCGTTCAATCCCCAGTACACGAATTCCACGTATTGGTTGTGATTGCCGATGTCGGTTCCCAGGTACCGCCGCACGCGGGTTTCATAGCCGGCCGCCACGTCGAGATTGAACATCTTCGTGGTCAACGCCTTGTGATTGTTGTAATCGAACGACAGCGTCGCCCGCCGAGGCCGCGAATGGCTCCAGATGCGGGAACCGTTGTACCATGTCCACAAGGGAGGCGACTGGAGGCTGTCGCCGCAGATTTCGCAGAACGGAGAGACCGGCTCGCGGGCGGGTTCGGCCCCCTTCTCGATTTGGTCCCACTCCCCTTCGACCCACTGGTCGGGCACCTCTTGGGCGGCGGGATCAGGCGGAGCCTCGAACGAAGCCGGCAAGATGTTCGCATCGAAGAACGGAAAACCGGCGGCCGTCGCAAGTCGCGCGCTCCAGAACACGACGCCAGCCGCTACCAGTATCGACATCCAATTGCGGTAATTCTTCCGGTGCACCTCGGCAAACCTCCGTGCAGAGCCGACGCGGGATCCGACGGGCGGACGATGCCCGCATACGATGGTTCCTCACGACATGGGTAATCGGCCTGGAATCGCCGCTACAACAGGAATATTTCGCAAAACCGGCAAAGTTTCACACAAACCCTACCCCACACACCCTAGACCCTCTATCTTCCCGGCTAATCCCCCTCAAGAACGGCGTCGCTACCCGAACATGCTCGCCATCGGCGGCTCGGTCTGGTACGATACGTGATTCGACCGGTCGCCTCGTGCGAAATGACAAACACCACGTCGGAACGGGCCGCCTCAAGGCGACCACGACCCGGCGATACGCAAGATTCTTTATTCTGCAGAAAATCAATTAGGAAGGTCGTCATGCCTTTAGACGCCTACTCGCTTTGCCCCGGCGGTACGGGAAAGAAGATCAAGTTCTGCTGCAAAGACCTGCTTCCGCAGCTCAACAAGCTGAGCCAGGCCATCGACGGTGGCCAATTCGCCGCCGGGCTGACGCTGATCGACCAGGAATTGGCGAAGAATTCCGACCGGGCATGCTTGTGGGCGTATCGAACCCTCTTGCTGCGAGCGACCGGCCAAGGGGAAGAAGCCCAGAAAGCGGCCGACGAGTTTCTCAGCCGGTTTCCCGACAACCCGATCGCTCTGGCCGAAAAGGCGATCATGACGGCCATTACCGATTCGGGGCTTGCCGCCCTCGAATGGTTGGAAAAATCGTTGGGCAAAGAAGTTCCCGATTCGTTCGAGGCCGTCGCGGGAGTCAAACTGCAAACCTACGGCCGCCAGGTCCAGGCGATGGCGGTCGTCTCCGAGATCCTGTTGCAGGAGGGTCACGCGCCTGCCGCGTTGACGCTCATCGGCAACTTGGTGCGCCTAACCGGCGACGCGGAATGGCAACAACGGTTTTCGAGCATGCTGGTGAACCCGTCCATTCCGTTGATTCAACGGCGTTGCCACGGCCTTCCCGCCGACGTCCTCACCACCGAAGAACTTCCCGAACCCGTGAAGTTGGCCCGTGCGCTCATTCTGCTCACTTGCTGGCAACGGGCCTTGTCGTTGTTGGAAGCATGCCGGCGCGACAATCCGGCCGACTACGTCGCGTTTCGGCTGTATGTCCGCCTGCTGATTCTATTGGGACGTTACGACGAAGCCGTGCGGCTGCTTGAATCGCCCGGTGACGTGCCGACCGCCGGTCATGAAGATGCCTTGGCGGCCGAATTGGCTGCCGCGCGCGAAAGCCTCGAGGTTCCCTTCGGCGACGTCGAAACGACCGGTACGCTTGAGTTTCCCGTGGCCGACGTCGACGGCGTCATGGAACGCCTTGCGTCGGATCGGCGGCTGCGTCGTTTGGAACTTCCCCCGGAAGAACGCGATCCCGATTCGCCGCCGCCGCTGGTCCAATACGAGTTCGGTTCGCCGCTCCAAGATTTGTCGAAGGAATCGCTCGAAAAGGCCGCCTCCACGCCGTTTTTCACGGCGCAACTGTACGGCAAAGAAACCGACCGGGACGCGCGGCTGATCGCCCAACCCGTGTTCGCCTCGGAAAAAGACGCCGTCGCAGCCGTCGTCTGCGAATGGCTCGGCGACACGGTCGAACCGACGGCCGTCGAGTTCGATACCCCCATGTCGCGATCGGCGGCCGAAGCCCTTCGGGTGACGTTTGCGTACCGCATGGCGGTCATGCAACAGTCGTCTGAGATTGGCGACAAGGATCCTTCGGACGTCGTCTTGGCGTACCTGCGGGAAGTGTGGCTCGATCGACCGCAAGCGGTGCTCGGCGGCAAGTCGATGCGGGAATCGCTGGGCGACGAGTCGCTTGCGATTCAGCGTGAAGCCTTATGGCAACTGGCGGCCTACTCGACCGCCTCGGTCCTTCATGCCGAAATCGTCGAAGCGATACGGGAAGAAATGGGATGCCCCACGCCGACGACGATCGACGCCACCAAAGAAGGACGAATCGATCCGCTGTGGTTGGACCACGTCGATCCGAAGACGATTCCGGACGACATCTTTTTGACGGTTCTGGCACAAGCGACGTCCGCCCGCGACGTCGTCGCCATGCGACGCTTGTTCCCGGAATTCACGGCTCGGCGTGACCGTCTCCCGGCATCGCCCGACGAAATCATGCGATTCTACGCCGGGGCCGCGCCGCTGACCGATTTTCCCTCGGTATTTCGGCAACGGGTGGAAGAGGGCATGGCGTACGCCGCCGAAAAGGGCGTTTCCGACGGCATGCTCAATATCGTCGAGGTCGTTCACTTGCTCTCGCACGGCAAGATGGAGCAGGTGCCCGAAAAGCTCCAGCACATCGGCACCGTCCACAACAACGAGCGCGAGGTCATGGCCCAACTGATGCAGATCATGTATCAACTGGGGTTGATCGACGCTCAAGGTCGGCCCGTCGCCATGCAGCAACCGCCCGCGGGGGCCGATCCTCTTGCAAGTGCTCCCGAAACGCCGAGTGCCGCCCCGCAAGACACCGGAGGGCTGTGGACGCCCGATTCGGCCAAGCCGCAAGGCGGAGGCAAGCTGTGGATGCCCGGCGACGATTGACGTCGCGCGGTAAGGACTAAAACCGACAACGATGTGAAGCGAGCGCCCTTCGTATTTCCGGTGGATCGAGACGACGCTTGCGCCGTGCGGTGCTTCTGCGGCGTCGATCAGCCCAAGCCGTGCTTGGCCAGCTTGTCGCGGAAAGTCGAGGGCTTCATCCCCAAGGCTTGGGCGGCGGCCGTTTTGTTGCCGCCCGCTTCGCGCAAGGCACGCTCGAGCAACCGCCGTTCCGTCTTTTCCATGACGGCCTGGTAATCGCCCTCGATCGTTTCTTCGGTTTCGGCCGCGGCATCGCGAATGATTTCCGACGATAGCAAGGCAGCGGTGATCTCGCCGCCACCGACCAAATAGGCGCGTTCCAACGTGTGGTAGAGCTCGCGGACGTTCCCCGGCCAATTATGCCGCTGGAGCACCTCGATCGCCTTCGGCTCGACCGCATACTCTCGCGGACCGGCGATGCGTTTCATCAAGTGTTCGACCAACAGCGGAATGTCTTCTTTCCGCTCCCGCAACGGCGGAATCGTGACCCGCAGCACGTCGAGCCGATAGTAAAGGTCTTGCCGGAACGTCCCTTCCGACACCTTGTCCAATAGATTGCACTTGGTCGAGGTGATGATTCGCACGTCGGCCTTGATCGGTGTCGTTCCCCCGACGCGTTCAAAGACTTTTTCTTCGATCGCCCTCAGTAATTTCGCCTGGTGTTCGAGCGGAATGTCGTCCACGTCGTCCAAGTACAACGAACCGCCCTCGGCCAATTCGAACCGCCCGGGCCGTTGTTGATCGGCACCGGTGAAGGACCCTTTTTCGTGTCCGTACAACTCGCTCTCGATGAGATGCGAGGGAAACAACGTACAACCGACTTTCACGAAGGGAAATTCTTTGCGGTGGGAATGCTTGTGGATGACCGAGGCGATCAGGTCTTTGCCCACACCGGTTTCGCCCCACAAGAGGACGTTCGCATCGGTACGCGTGCAGATCTCGATCATCCGCTTGACGCGCATCATCGCCCGCGACGTACCGATCACCGCATCGTCGATACTTTGCACCTCGCCGTGTTCCGCCGGCGCGGCCTGTTCGGCGGGTTTGCCTCGTTCGCGTTCGATACGTGCAAGCAGCGGAAAGATCTCGTCGTTGCGGAACGGCTTGGTCACGAAGTCGAAAGCGCCCAATTTCATCGACTCGACGGCCAACTGAATGCTGCCGTAGGCCGTCATCATGACGACGGCCGTATCGGCCGCGTCGCCCTGCTTGATAAACTTGAGCAACTCCATGCCGTCGACTTTGGGCATTTTGACGTCGGTGATCACGACGTCGAATCGCTCGGCACGGAGCTTTTCCATCGCCTGCTCGCCGTCTTCGGCCGTAACGACGTCATAACCTTGCGATTGCAGGTCGTCGGCAAGCGTGATTCGCTTGATCTTTTCGTCGTCGACAACGAGGATTCTCATCGCTTGCGCTGTTTCGGTTCCTGATACGGATTCAACACGACCGTGAAACTCGTCCCCTGGCCGAGCGTACTGCGAACTTCGATCCGGCCGCCCATCTCGGTGATCAACATTCGGCACAGGCCCAATCCCAGCCCCGTACCGCCCGAATCGGCCCGCGTCGTGAAAAACGGCTCGAAGATCTTTTCCAAGTTTACCCTAGGAATACCGACCCCCGTGTCGATCACTTCGACGGCTACCGAATCCATCTGGTCGTCGTCGTGTTTTCCCAATTGACGCGAACGAAGGGTCAGCGTGCCACCCTCGGGCATTGCGGCCAGAGCGTTCGTGCACAGGTTGAAAATCACCTCTTGAAGTGTATAGGGATCCCCCCACACCGGGGGAACGTCGTTCAACTCTTTCTTGACAGTGATGTTCGGCCCCACCTTGGTGCCTAGGATCGCCAAGGTCGTCTCGATTGCGGCGTTGACGTCCGTCTTTTCGAGCGAAATGCCCTTCGGCTGCGAAAACGCCTGAACGCGTTTGGCCGTCTGTTCGATGCGGTGCAGCGCGTCGGTCATCAAATGAACATAGTTCATCAAATGCGGATCGTCGCGCACGCGTTCGCCGATCAGCCGGACGCAGTTTTGCGCCCCGTCCAACGGATTGGCGATCTGGTGGGCAATACCGGCCACCAGTTGACCGATACCGACCATCTTCTCTTTCTGTCGCAGCTCGGCATGGGCCCGATCGACGTAGCGCCGGATCGACACGGTAAAGTACGTCGCCGCCCAAAGCGTGCTCGCCAGTGCAAAGAACTGACCTAACAGCTGCAAACCGGCCAGCTCAGCTTGATCGGCCGTGCCGAAATGAAGCGGAAACCGCGGAATCACGCCGAAGTATTCGCCGGCCATGACCGCCCCGATCAAGACGGTCGCCAACGAGGTGAGCACATACGGGGTGTTCCCACGAATGTACATCCCCCCGATGATCATGTGAAACACGAAGTAGACCAGGAAAGGATTCCGCGAAAAATCGGAAAAGTACAACAGCAACAAAAGCAAGGTCAAATCGATCGCAACCTGCCAGAAGACAAGCTGCTCGGGTCGCAGGCTCGAAATCAGTCCTTCTTGGCGAACCAACCACCACAAAACGAAGTTGTACAGCACGAGCATGCCCGCCACCGCATACAGCGGCATCGGGTAGGTCACGACCCCCAAGACGGACGAGGCCAACCAGACGACAAGAAAGACGGCCGCGCAGACCAGCCAGCGCACCCGCACGAGCCAGACGACACCTTCCGGAGGGAGCTTCATGCGCTACCGTTGTTCATACGGCCGAAACCGGGTCTCGAATTCGCGACGGCCGTTGTCGCAAACACAGAAGGAACGGCTGCCGTGCCGGGCCGGATACGACGCCCCCGGCACTCTGGCAGCCCCTTCACAACCGATCCAAGATAACTATTTTAGCCGCCCCGGACCGACGTTTCGACGGGGAGCCGACTTCCCCCCACCGAGAGCAGGATCGTAGATCGCCGCCGCGCGGTCCGAAATCCGGTGTGACGATCATTCGAGACTGTGAAGCATCGCCAAAAAGGCATCGCGATTGGCGGCGACCGTCTTGTCGGGCCCGTAGAACTTGATGAAGTACAGCCCTTCGCTGGTCTCCACGATGGCCGCCAGCATCCGGTAGTTCTCGCGCGGAGTGGGCGGCGCCATGGGCCCCATGCTTTCGTTGTACGTACCCGACAACTCGACGATATGGACCTTCGTGCCGGCGATCGTTTCATCCGAAACCTTGGCCTTCTCGGCCGTGTCGCTGCCGTCGGGTTGAGCGAATTGACCGATCCAGCGTTGAATGTTCGCATCGACCGACCCGCCCGCGGCCATGAACGTCGCGCGGCCGTCGCGGGCATCCCCCTCTACCGCCGGAACGCGAAACTCATACTGAATCATCGAAATCGCTGGACGGACGCTTTCCCAGCCCTCCGGCGCCTTCATTTTCAGGCCGCCGGGCAAAACCAACGTGGTTTCGCCGGACGTTTCCGACGCGGGCGCATCAGTGCTCGCAGAGGACGGAACATTCGTGTCCTCGGCTTCCGATTCGGCGGGCGTCCCGGCGTCGGACGGTCGCAAGATGACCGTCTCCGGCTGATCGCCGCCGCTGGTCGTTTCAGATTCGCTCGGGCGGTTACACCCGACCAGTCCGACCACGAGCATACAGGCAAGCCCCCATGCCGATACAGCCAAGACGTTACGTCGTTTCTTCACCCAGCTACCCAGCATTCGCAAGACTCCTCTTTTTCCGTATTGTTCGAGGTATCGGCAAACTTGGATTCCCAGCCCCTTTGCGGCAGCCCCTCCCCTGCCGCGGGTCGACATTAGCATAATGGTAGAAGTTCGCTATGCCGATCGGCAAGTTTCTCATCGCAGCATGGCTTGCAGGAGGAGCCCATGTCTCGCCCCGATTCGCAACCGTTGAGTGAAGGTGAACAACCGATCGCCGAATCGACGTCGGACATTGCCTCGGACCAATCGCCCGAACAGCAAGAGACATGGAGCCAGCGGACGGTCTGGGGCGTCGCCCTGACAAGCTTTTTCGGCGATTTCTGCTACGAAACAGCGACCGCCGTGCTGCCGGGCTTTTGCACGTTGTTGGCGTTGCCGGCTTCGATCCTCGGCATGATCGAGGGGATCGCCGACGGCGTCGCCTCGCTGATGAAGATTTTCGCCGGATATCTCACCGATCGCATCGGCCGCCGCAAGACACTCGTGCTCGTCGGCTATGCCCTGACTGCGATCGGCCACAGCCTGATGGCGATCGCCACACTCGGTGCCCATCTCCTTGCGTTCCGCACGTTCGCCTGGATCGGCAAAGGTCTCCGCGGACCGCTGCGG
>CAYVVR010000021.1:12483-15887 GCA_964454655.1 uncultured Planctomycetaceae bacterium
TCGTCACCGACGCCGTATTGCCGGAACATCGCGGCCGCGCTTTCGGGTTTCACCGGGCCGCCGACACGTTGGGTTCCATCCTCGGACCGGCGACCGGGGCATTTTTGCTGGCATGGCTCGGGCGCTACCTGCCGACTGTGTCGATGAACGACGGCACGATGCCGTATCGCATCGTGTTGGGCTTGACGCTCGTGCCGGGCTTGTTGGCGGTCCTGTCGTTCGCCGTGTTGGTGCACGAACGCCGCCACGTCCCCAATCCGCAACTTCGCATGAAGACGGCCTTGGGACGCATGCCGAAACGTTTCCGCACGTATCTGGCGGCCGTCGGTCTTTTCGGGATCGGCGATTTCGCCCCCTCGCTTTTCATCTTCGCAGGCACGGCGTTGTTGACCATGGGCCTTCCGGCGGATGCTTCGAGCACGGCTGCAACCGGCGCTGCCGCCGCGGCCGCCGGGTTGTACACCTTGCGAAACGTCGTTCACGCTGCGGTTTCGTTTCCGGCGGGGTATCTCGCCGATCGCATCGGCCACAAGTTGCCGCTGGTCGGCGGATACGCGATCGGCGTAACGACCGTCGCGTTGCTTGCGGCCTCGTTTCTTTTCGGTTGGACCGGCATATGGTGGGTGGGGGGACTATTTTGCCTCTCCGGAGTGTACATGGGCGTCCAAGATGCCTTGGAGCGATCCTACACGGGAATCCTCATCCCGCGAGACGTTCGCGGAACCGGATTCGGCATCCTCGGCGCAGTGAACGGGTTCGGCGACCTGCTCTCCAGCCTGGTCGTCGGCCAACTGTGGGCCTTGAAAGGACCGGCAGTCGCCTTCGGTTTCGCCGCCTGCTGGATGTTGGCCGGCACGGTCGTCATGATGTTCGTCCGCGAGCCCGCTCGGCAACCCTAGCCGGTGCGAGCGATCCCCTGCCTGCCGTCTTCCGGTGTAAAAGTCGGCTCAAGCTTGTGCGCCGCCGTCGGGCTCGGCAATATAGTGCTTGGTGACGCCGCCGGGAAACGGACGATTTGCGTCCGACACGGGCGCCGGCGATCGTTTTCCGGCGAGTTTGCGCTTCTTCGACTCGTGCCACGAAAGGTCGAAATCATGCGCCGTGCGGGCTCTCGGTACGGGGTAACACGAACGACGTTTTCCCGACGTCGGTTTCTTCAGGCAGCCGGAGCGGCCTCGGCCGGAGGGCTGATGGCCCGGTCGGCGAAACAAGGCCTTGCCGCACCGGCCGTGGTCGAAACCTCGCCCAACTTCTTGTTCATCATTTGCGATCAATTGGGACTCGACGCAATCGCGGCCCACGGGTGCGAGTACGTCGAAACCCCGAACTTGGATCGCCTCGTTGCCGGTGGAACGACGTTCATCGAATCCCACAGCACGAACCCGGTCTGTTCGCCCGCCCGCAGCTCGTTGATGACCGGCCGCATGCCGGTCGAGACGGGCGTGATCACCAACGGGCGGCCGATCCATCCGAGTTGTCCGACGATCGGCCAGTGTCTTTCGGCGAACGGTTACGAAACCGCGTATTGCGGAAAGTGGCATCTGCCCGGCCCGGTTCCGAAGCCCCAAGACGGATTTCGTATTTTGCCCGCTCGCGGCGGTCTGGCCGACCACGACGATTGCTGCATCTCGCACACGTGCGAGGCATTTCTCAAGAATCGGGTGAACACGAAGACGCCGTTCTTGTTGGTAGCCTCGTTCCTACAGCCGCACGACATCTGTTATTGGGGCAATCATGCCGGGGAACGCATGCCCGAGACGCTCCCCTACCCCGAACTGGCCGAAACCGAACTCCCCCCGCTTCCACCGAACTTGCGGGTGCGTCCCGAAGCGCCGGCCAAGCTCGCCGCCCGCTTCGTCGAATACAGCGACATCATGTGGCGGTATTATCTGTACGTGTACAGCCGCATGATCGAAATGCTCGATGCCGATGTAGGACGCCTTCTCGACACCCTGGAATCGACCGGTCTCGACAAGAACACGGTCGTGGTGTTCACCTCGGACCACGGCGACGGGCGGGGACGGCATTCGCACGTTGCCAAGTGGTACCCCTACGAAGAAGCCGTCAAGGTGCCGCTGGTCGTCGCGTGGAAAGACCACATCGCGGCCAACCATCGCGATACCGCGCATTTGGTCAGCGGCGTCGATATCGTTCCGACCTTGTGCGACTACGCAGGCGTCGCCGCACCTCCGCATGTTCAAGGCCGCAGTTTGCGGCCCCTGGCCGAAGGCGGCAATACGTCGTGGCGCGAGTTCGTCTACTTCGAGGTCATGCAAACCGGCCGCGTCATTCGCTCCGATCGTTGGAAATACGTTCGATTCTCGGACGATCCGATCGAACAACTTTTCGACATGCGGGAAGATCCCTGGGAAACGAAGAACCTGTATCAAGATCCGCAATATGCCGACGTGTTGGCCGACCATCGCCGCATGCTCGACGATTACACGGCCTCGTTACGTCCCGTCGAACCGACGGTCTCGGTCGAGAAGCCGGCGAAACGACCCAAGAAAACGCCGCCGAAATCTCGCCCTGCGCGTCGTTGAAACCGGTTCCTCCTTCCAAGGCTCGAACAGGGCTGTTGCACTGCCGATCGCGAGAACGACCATGTCGCACGAAACCATCGTCCGCCGAAGCACAAGCGAATTTCCGTTGTCTACCGTCGCCGGAGCCGCCAAGCGGCTACCGATTTTCGGCGGCAAATTCGACCCGGCCGCTTCGTGGAAAAAAACCTGGAGCCAAGTGGCGCTGGCTTCCGGCGTCCAGCAAACAGGCACGGTCACCATCACCCGACGCGTGCAAGCCGCCGGTGGTGCCGTGCTCGAAGTCGTGTTCGACAAAAACCATGTCGGCGGCACGATGCATTTGGAAGGACGCATCGTTTTGCCGCCTCATCGCCCCGGCGAATTCGTCGTGCCTCGATCGTGGTCGTTCCAACGTGTCGTCATCGACGGCGAAAACCGACCGATCGACGACACCGCTCTTCGCAAGCAGGCGACCGTCGAAAAAGACGGCATTCGATTTCGAGACGATCACGGAACCACGACGTTGCCCGTGAAAGGGCTTTTCACGCTGAACTGGAGCCTCTTCGATTTGGTCACGCGATTGCCCGGCGCCGAGACGCCCGTCACCGAATTCACGCTGATCGACCATTTCGATCAGCGCAAACCGCACCATCGCCTTTGCTACCGCGAAACGATCGATACGACGCTCGATGCGGGCGATACCCGATTCGTCTGCTACGATCAACTCGGCTTCGGCGTCGTCCCGACGACGTATTTCGTCGATCCTCAAGGCCGGTTGATCTTGGCGTTGACCGGATTGGAAGGCTACATCCTCCAATCGGCCGAAAACCTGTGACGACGGCGAATGTGACCGGATCGATCTGATTTTGCATGATGCATCGC
>CAYVVR010000022.1:0-15783 GCA_964454655.1 uncultured Planctomycetaceae bacterium
ACGCGTTGCGAAAGGCCGTCGACGCTGCGCTGGATCGGTATTCGGACCTGGGAGAGGGGTGTCCCGACACATTGAAGGAAGCGATCCGCTATAGCCTTCTCTCACCCGGCAAGCGATTGCGTCCTTTGCTGGTCTTGTTGGCGGCCGAGGCTGTCGCCGGCGACGATTCGATCATTTCGCAAGCTTTGCCCGCGGCCGCCGCCGTCGAGATGATCCATGCGTATTCGCTCGTGCACGACGATCTTCCGGCGATGGACGACGACGATCTACGCCGAGGACGCCCCACTTGCCACAAGAAGTTCGGCGAAGCCATGGCCATTCTGGCCGGCGACGCCCTGTTGACGCTCGCCTTCGAAACACTGGCGAAGCACATCCGCCCGCTCGAAACGGCGGGTGTTTGTTGCGCCGAGTTGGCGAACGCGGCCGGCGCCCGGCGCTTGGTCGGTGGACAGGCCGACGACATCGCCGGCCCGCCCGATCCGCCCACGTTGGAGCATCTGGAAGCCATCCACCGCCGCAAGACGGGCGCCATGATCGAGGTCTCGTTGCGATTGGGAGGCATTGTCGCCGGAGCCGACGCGAAGCAACTCGATGCCCTCGGCGCGTACGGCCGCGAGTTCGGGCTTGCGTTCCAGATCACCGACGATCTGCTGGACGCCTTGGGCGACGAAACGACCGTCGGCAAGCGGGTGGGCAAAGACGCCGAACAAGGTAAATTGACCTTTCCCGGTTTTCTCGGCATCGACGAAAGCCGTCGCCGCGCCCGCGATTGCATCGAACGCGCAAGCATGACGATCCTCGCCGCGTTTCCGCACGCCGAAGAACTGTCTTACCTGGTTCGCTCCTTGGAGGGACGCACGCACTGATGGACGAACTCCTTTCCCAAATTCGATCGCCCGCCGATCTCGCCGGGTTGGACGTCGCCGACCTCGAGCGACTGGCCGGAGAGATGCGCGAAGCGATGTGCCGTCTCTTGGGAAGGCGTTCGGCCCATTTCGCGTCGAATCTCGGCGTCATCGAGCTGGCTTTGGCACTGCATACCACGTTCGATTTCCGCAAAGACCGGTTGATCTGGGACACGGGCCACCAGATTTACCCCCACAAGATGCTGACCGGCCGCTACGGGCGCTTTGAAACCATGCGTACCAAAGGCGGGTTGATGGGGTATCCGAACCCGGCGGAAAGCGAATACGACCTGTTCATGACGGGACATGCCGGTTGCAGCGTCTCGGCGGCGGTGGGGCTGCGGTGCGGCGACGAACGGATGGATCCCGACACGCAACGGCATGTCGTCGCGGTAATCGGCGACGGGGCGTTTCCCTCCGGCATCGTCTCCGAGGCGATGAACCATGCCGGTGCCTTGAAACGTCCGTTGATCGTGATCCTCAACGATAACATGATGTCGATCTGTCCTCGGGTGGGAAGCATCGGCGACTATCTCGACCGCCTGCGGATGGCCCCCTTCTATACCGGCTTGAAACACGAAATCCAAAAGTGGCTGGCTCGCGTTCCCGTGGTCGGTGATTCGGTCGAGAAGATGCTCGACCAAATGAAGCACGCCATCAAGGCGGGCATGCTGGGGGGCATGCTGTTCGAAGAATTGGGCTTTCGTTACATCGGCCCCGTCGACGGCCACAACATCGCCCACTTGCAAAAGTACCTGGCGATGGTCAAAAAGCTGGAAACGCCGGTGCTGCTGCACGTGGTCACGAAGAAAGGCCACGGCTTCCCGCCTGCCGAACAGGATCCTCGCACGTTCCATGCACCGGCCCCGTTCGAACGTAACGGCAAGACGGAAATCCAGTTCCGCAAGAAATCGTCGGTCAGCTACACGAAAGTCGCCCGCGATGCAATTCACGCCTTGATGAAGAACGACTCGCGGGTGGCCGTGATCACCGCCGCCATGTGCCAAGGGAACATGCTCGAGCCGGTGCGAGACGATTTTCCCGAACGTTATTTCGACGTCGGAATCTGCGAATCGCATGCGGTCGCCTTTGCGGCAGGATTGGCGAAAGCCGGCATGCGGCCGATCGTCGATATCTACAGCACATTCCTCCAACGCAGCTACGACCAAATCTTCCAAGAAGTCTCGCTGCAAAACCTGCCGGTCACGTTCCTGATGGATCGCGCCGGGCTCGTCGGTCCCGACGGCCCCACACACCACGGCGTGTTCGATCTGGCGTACATGCGACCGTTCCCCAATTTGACGGTCATGGCCCCGGGCGACGCCGAAGATCTGGTGCGCATGGTGCCTTTTGCGATCGAACTGGGCACGCCCGCCGCCGTGCGATATCCGAAAGCCAAGGCCGAATCCGTCGAGCGAGACGTCGCTCCCATCGAACTAGGACGTGCCGAGGTTCTGCGTTGGGGCACCGACGGGGCGATTCTGTGTTGCGGGGCGCATCTGCACACGTGTCTCGATGTCGCCGATCGCTTGGAGAAAAGCGGCCTGGAAATCGCCGTCGTCAACGCCCGTTTCGTCAAGCCGCTCGACGCCGAAACCATCACCAAGGCGGCCCAAGAATGCCGTTTCGTCGTGACCGTCGAAGAAGGCGTGTTGGCAGGCGGATTCGGCAGCGCCGTCCTCGAACTACTCAACGATCGGCAAATCGACACCAGTCGCGTCCGGCGCGTGGGCATCCCCGATCGCTACATCGAACATGCCGAACGTGGGGAGCAGTTGACCGAGGTGGGACTCGACAGCGACGGACTCTATGCGATATGCTGCCGGGCAGCCGGAATCGAGCCCGCCGATCTCGAAGCGGCTGAAGACGTGCCCACGTCGACGCAATCGCGAGCTTCCTAGTTCTTTGCGGCATTCGGAGGGGCAACGAGTCGATGCCGCCGTCGCCCAAACGATTTCGGGCTCGTCCGGCCGCGGTGTCGAACCGGCCGCCGACACGAATACACCACGGAGTCGATCATGAAGGTAGCCATTTTGGGTTTCGGAGGACGTCCGGACGTGGTCGCGCACGCCGAGCGCATGCACCCGGTCATCGAGCGATATGCCGAAATCCAAATCGTCGACTTCACCGGCAAAGAGGATTTGAGCCGGTTTGAACTCGATTACGCCATCGTTTTCGGCGGCGACGGCTCGATTCTTCGCGCCGCCCGCCAAATGGGCTACCGCCAAGTCCCCGTCATCGCAGTCAACCTGGGCAAGCTGGGTTTTTTGGCCGACCTTTCGCCCGACGAACTGGAAAGCGTGCTCCAAAAAGCGACGCGGGAACCGCTTCCGCTCGTGCACCATGTGATGCTCGAATGCTGCGTGTTGCGCGGCGAAGAAACGATCGTTCAGGAATTGGTGCTCAACGAAGCCGCCGTGCTCAACGGCCCGCCATTTGCCATTCTCGATGTCGATTTGTACGTCGATTCCGAGTTGGCGACCACGTATAGCGGCGACGGATTGATCCTGGCGACGCCGGTGGGATCGACCGCCCATTGCCTCTCGGCCGGCGGTCCAATCATTCGCAAGGATCTGGATGCCTTGGTGATCTGTCCCATCAGTCCCCACACGCTGTCGAATCGTCCCGTCGTCGATTCGGCCGATCGGCAATACGAACTTCGCGTTCGCCAGCCGCGCGAACACACGAGCCTGGTAATCGACGGTCACGTTGCCTGCCGGTTGGAAGAGGCCGACCGGGTCACGCTGTGCAAGGCGGCGCCCCGTTTTACGCTCGCCAGCGCCCCCGGTCACACGTACTACCGCACCCTGCGGGAAAAGCTCGGCTGGGGGGGGCGGCTACGCTATCGCAGCGACGGCAATCCGCCCGCTTGACGTAAACCTCGTCGCCGGATGCCAATTCGGTCTTTTCCCGTTTTCCCGATTGGACCATAATGCGGCAAACGTAATCGGGAACAGCTCAGATTCGACCGGCATCCCTCTCGAAAGGAGGCGAGAATCGTGTCGTCGTACCTGTCTATCGTCGTGCGGGTGATCCTTCCGACGTTCGCTCTAGTGTGCGCGGCCACGCCGTCTACAGCCGCCGAAAAGGTCCTGTTGCGGTACAAATTCTTGCCCGGCGAAACCGTCGCCTGGGACGTGACCCACCGCGCGGCGGTGCGGACGACCATCTCCGGTACGACGCAATCGGTCGAAACGCTGACTCGCTCGACGAAGCTGTGGCAGATCGACGAAGTCCGCGGCGACGATACGTTCGTCCTGCGAAATTTCGTAACGCACGTCGACATGACGCAGCGAGTCTCGGGCCGTCGCGAACTGCGATTCTCGACCGACGACGAAGGCACGCCGCCTCCGGAATTCCAACCTATCGCCGAAACGGTCGACAAACCGTTGGCCGTCATCACCTTGAACGCCCGAGGGCAAATCGTTTCCCGCAAGCAACTGGTCGAACACGCCGCCCAAAGCATCGGCAACGTCACGGTTCCCCTGCCCGAGGAGCCCGTCGGCGAGGGAGATTCTTGGGTCGAGCCGATGAACATCGAACTGCCCGACACCGGCGGCCGCATCATGCGTGTGAAAGCTCAGCAAAAATTCACGCTCGAACGCCTGCAATCGGGAATCGCGGTCATCCGGATGCAAACCCAGATTCTCACACCGATCGAAAACCCCGCGATGGAAGCCAAGCTGGTCCAGCACTTGCTCAACGGCACGGTTCGCTTCGACGTCGACGCGGGACGCATCGTGGCCCAGCAACTCGATGTCGACAAAGAAATCGTCGGCTTCCGCGGTGACGCCAGCAGCTTCCACTACGCAACGCGTTTCGAAGAAAAACTATTGGACAAAGAAGCTGCGGTGGCCGCCCTGCCCGCCGACGCCAAACGCTGAGATGTGGATGGCTCGCCTCGGCGGGACGTCGCTTTCGAGAATCTGCGACGTGCCCTACAGCGGTGTTGTCTCATACTCATAATGGTCGGTGATCAACCAACGATCGCCGACCTTTTCTAATTCCACCGTGAATTTCGCGGCGTACACGCCTTCGAATTGATCGGGAGTGACTTTTTCCTTGTAGCGAAACGTTCCGTGAAATCGGACGGTAGCCGTCGGCGGCGACGTCAGCTTGTTCACGGTGATCTCGAGATTGGAAATATTCACATTTCGGAAATCGACGGTCGCCATCGCCCACCGGGCACGCGCCCGCGTCTTCTCGGCATCGGGGGCAAGGAACGACAGCACGCGATCCAGGTCGCCGGCTTCCAAAGCGGCTTCACCGTCGGCAATCAGCGTTTGAATCTGTTCGCGATCGGTCACCACGCACCAATCGACCACGACAACCGCGCCCATCACGAGCAGAATACCGGCACACGCCCACAGAAATTCCTTGCGGACGGTCGTCAGAAACAAGCCCGCACAGGCCGCCAGGAAGATGACTCCCACGATCAAGATCGGCGTCGGGTTCTCGACAAGCCACGCCATTCGCTCCCCCTTCTGCTTGAGGCCTCAACATCCGGCCGAGCATTTACCGAAAGATCGCTAGACGCCCTTAGCCTACAACAATCATCTACACGGGAAAACAAACGTCCGCGACCAAGTGCGGGACGGCGAGACCGTGCATCCCATTCTCACGCCGCCGCAACTATAATCAATGATCGAGCGGGTCGATACGCCGTCGGCGGTCGATCCTATCGGCTATTCATCCGGAACAGTTCAACCGCTTTGCATTCTCTCCCCCGAACCGCCATGAACGCCAATCGAATGCTCTTTCCGTGCGCCCTTTGGATCGCATGCTGCCTCGCCGCCGGAACAACCACGGCACAAGCCGAGCCCTCGCCCGTCGCCGATCCCACGTTGCTGGGACCGAACGTGTACGTCTTCACGCCCGAGATGCCTTCCGACCAGGTTCAACGAACGCTGGACACCATATTCCGAAAGATGGAGGCGAATCATTTCGGCCGTGAACGTTACGCGTTGTTGTTCGCGCCGGGCACCTACAAAGTAAACTTTTGTGTCGGGTTTTATACCCACGTGGCCGGTTTGGGACGGAATCCCGACGACGTACACATCGACGGGGGAGTCACCGTCAATGCGAAGTGGAATCCTCACGGCCATGCACTGAACAACTTTTGGCGGGTGCTGGAAAACTTCTCCGTTACCCCTTCGGCCGAGGTGCCCTATTTGACTTCCAAGGGCATCACGCGCATCGCCGTCTCGCAGGCAGCGCCGCTGCGGCGTCTGCACGTCCGCGGCGAACTCCAGTTGTTCGACTGGGGACCGAACGGCAACGTGGGATACGCCAGCGGCGGCTTTCTGGCCGACTCGCTCGTCGACGGAAAAGTCGTACCGGCCTCGCAACAACAGTGGCTTTCACGCAACAGCGCCTGGCAGGATTGGCAAAACGCCGTATGGAACATGGTGTTCGTCGGTTGCGAGAACGCGCCCGCAAACACGTTCCCCGAACCGGCGTACACGGTGATCGATCGCACCCCCTTGGTCCGCGAAAAACCGTATTTGTATCTCGATGATGCCGGTCGATTTCGAGTCTTCGTACCGGCATTGCAACGGAATACCAAAGGCGTCTCGTGGCGCAACGGCCCCACGCCGGGCGAATCGCTCCCTCTCGACGCGTTCTATATCGCCAAACCGAACGAATCGAACGCCGCAAAGATCAACGCCGCCTTGGCCGCCGGAAAGCACGTCCTTTTCACTCCGGGCATCTATCCCCTGGCCGAGGCGTTGCAAGTCGTGCATCCCAAGACCATCCTGCTGGGCTTGGGCTTGCCGTCGCTCGTTCCCACCACGGGCCGACCGGCCGTCACCGTCGCCGACGTCGACGGGGTGACGATCGCCGGATTGATTCTCGACGCAGGCGTTCCCAAGTCACCTTGCCTGTTGCAAGTCGGCCCCGCCGGAAGCAACGCGGATCACGCGGCCGACCCGACGTTTTTGTACGATCTCACCGTTCGCACGGGCGGCCCGGCGGCCGGACTCAACGATGTCGGTGTCGTCATCAACAGCAACCACGTGGTCGTCGATCATATTTGGATTTGGCGTGCCGACCACGGTGAGGGCGTCGGCTGGAACACGAACCCGACCCGAAACGGCCTGGTCGTCAACGGCAACGACGTCCTCGTCTACGGCCTGTTCAACGAACACCACGAAGAGTACCAAACGCTTTGGAACGGCGAACGGGGACGCGTTTACATGTACCAGTCGGAAATGCCGTACGACGTCCCCGATCAGCAATCGTGGAAAAACGGCGACGTCGACGGGTTTGCCTCGTACAAGGTCGCCGATCACGTAAAGACGCATGAAGCCTGGGGGATCGGTGTCTACTGCTACTTCCGAGACGCTCCCATCAAGGCCGACTGCGGCATCGAAGCTCCCGAAACTCCCGGCGTGCGTCTGCATCATCTGACGACCATTTGGCTCGACGGAACACCGGGCAGCAAGATCACACATATCGTCAACGACCTGGGCGGCCGCGTGTACGCGCCGTCGCCTCCCGCAGCCCAACGTCAAACGTTGACCGAATTCGGCGGCCGTTGAAGAGAACCGGCAAAAGATCCGTCGTCAAGCCACCTGAAACGCAAAAGGAGGTCGTCTGCGCCGACCGCACAAACGACCTCCTTCATTTATCGCACGAGCCTACGGTTGTTCGCAGAAAACCGTAAGTCGATCACTTCTTCGGGAACAACGGGCCACCGTAGATCGCCCCTTGGCCGAGCATTTCCTCGATCCGCAAAAGCTGGTTGTACTTGGCCATGCGGTCGGTACGCGAGGCGGAACCGGTCTTGATCTGACCGACGCCCGTCGCCACGGCCAAGTCGGCGATCGTCGAGTCTTCCGTCTCGCCGCTGCGGTGGCTGATGACGGCCGTGTAACCGTTCCGCAACGCCAAGTCGATGGCCTCGAGCGTCTCGGTCAACGTGCCGATCTGGTTCACCTTGATCAGAATGCTGTTGGCGATTCCCGATTCGATACCCTTTTGCAGCCGCTTCGTATTCGTGACGAACAAGTCGTCGCCGACGAGCTGGATCTTCGAACCGAGCTTCTCGGTCAACACTTTCCAGCCTTCCCAGTCGTCCTCGTCGCATCCGTCTTCGATCGAGACGATGTGATACTTGTCGACCCACTCGGCAAGCATGTCGACCATCTCGGCCGAGCTCAATTCTTTGCCGCCGACGTTGTACACGTACTTGCCGCTCTTCTTGACTTCTTCGGGAACCAACTCGCTCGACGCGACATCGAGTGCGATGTACACGTCTTTGCCCAGCGTGTAGCCGGCTTTGTCGATCGCCTCGCTGATCACCTGGAGTGCTTCTTCGTTGCTCTTCAAGTCGGGTGCGAAACCGCCTTCGTCGCCGACGTTGGTCGACAAACCGCGATCCTTGAGCACCTTCCGCAGGTTGTGAAAGACCTCGCAGCCGCAACGAATCGCGTCGGAGAACCGCTCGAAGCCCAACGGCATGATCATGAATTCCTGCACGTCGACGGCGTTGTCGGCGTGGGCACCACCGTTGATGATGTTCATCATCGGAGCCGGAACGACCCGAGCACCGACCCCGCCCAGGTAGCGGTACAACGGCAAGCCGCAATAATCGGCGGCCGCATGCGCCGTGGCGAGCGAGACGCCCAAGATCGCGTTCGCCCCCAATTTGCTCTTCGTTTCGGTGCCGTCGAGTTCGAGCATCCGCTTATCGACGGCGGCTTGATCCAGGGCGTCCATGCCGCAAATCTCGGCGGCAATCACGTTGTTGACGTTTTCGACCGCCTTCAAGACGCCCTTACCCAAATACACGTTCTTGTCGCCGTCGCGCAACTCGAGCGCTTCGTGCACACCCGTGCTCGCGCCGCTGGGAACGGCGGCACGGCCGAACGAACCGTCTTCGAGAACGACGTCGACTTCGACGGTCGGGTTGCCGCGGCTGTCCAAAATCTGCCGGGCCTGAATGTCCAAAATCGTGGAGTTCATGACTTGTCCCTCGTGTGAATCTTTGCGTAGAACGACCGTGATTGCCCGGTCTCGCGAACGCCTCCCGGCTTCGCAGTCGACCGAAACGTTTATCGTGATCCACCCGATCAGGTCGAACCACCCCGCCGCAGAACGCCGGAATGGTCGCCTTCGAGCAGTGGTGTTCTCGGAAAGCCATCGGCCGCCGGAAATCAAAGATCGTATTGTGGCGCATCCCGCGTGTTTTGAACAGTCGGGGCCGATGATCCACGACGGCCGGCGCGGTGCGGGCGGGTCCCCTCGGCAGCCTGCGGCCCTGCCGCCCCCCGCTTTTCACACGACGCAACTCCGTTTACGATGAGAGGTTGCGATTTTTCGTCAGCGAGCCTGCTTGGGGGCCGAGCCGATCGCATAGGAGTTCGGCACGTTTCGTACGTGTCCCGCCCCTCGGAGCGGCCGATCGTCCGCCATCGCCGGCACCGTCATCCTCTAGCGTTAGAAAGGGTCGACGCACGATGTTTTCCGGAATCGTCGAAACGATGGGCACCGTCGCCGAACTGATTCAAGAAGGCCCCGGAACGCGCTTGATCATCCGCGAACCGACGATCGCGGCCGAAACGAAAGTGGCCGATAGCATCTCGGTCAACGGTTGCTGTTTGACCGTGGTCGACGTCACCGACGACACCTTCGCTTTCCAAGCCGGGCCCGAAACCCTCAAACGCACGAACCTCGGCAAACTCGGCGTCGGCTCGAAAGTGAACCTGGAACGGTCACTCAAAGTCGGCGGACGCTTGGGCGGCCACTTCGTGACCGGGCACATCGACGATGTCGGCACCTTGGAGAAACGGGAAGACTACGGCGACTGGTCAAGTTTCTGGTTCCGCATCCCGCAACGTCTCGGGGCCCAAATGGCACCCAAAGGATCGATAGCCGCCGACGGGGTGAGCCTGACGATCGTCGACAGCGAGCCGGAACGGTTCAGCGTGGCCTTGATTCCTTTCACGCTGGAAGTCACCACGCTGGGCGGCCTGAAAGAAGGCGACGTCGTCAACCTCGAGACGGATATCTTGGCCAAATACGTCCAACGAGCGATCGAGGCCCAAAGCTGGCCCAAAGCTTGACACGTCTCTCGCCGCAACGAGGACCCGATCGACGATGGAAAAGCCGCTGCTGCCCCGCCAGACACTCAGCTATCTCCGGCGCCGGTTCGAGGCATCCGGAATTCGCCCCAAGACCGACTTGGGGCAGAACTTCCTGATCGACTTGAACTTGTTGGGAGTGCTGGTCGAGGTCGGCAAGGTCGATCGACAAGATGTCGTCCTCGAGGTGGGGACGGGTACCGGTGCCCTGACGTCGATGCTGTCCGAGCGTGCCGGACGTGTCGTCAGTGTCGAAGTCGACGGCGACTTGCACGCCCTGGCAGGCGAAACGCTTGCCGGGGTCGAGAACGTTCGGCTCCTTCACCAAGACGCCCTCAAGAACAAGAACAAACTGCATCCGGAACTGTTGGCGGTCTTGGAAGAAGAGCTGGCCGCCCTCCCCGATGCCCGGTTCAAGCTGGTCGCCAATCTCCCGTACCACATCGCAACGCCGTTGATCACCAACTTGTTGACTCTGGACCGCCCGCCCGATCTGATGGCGATCACGATCCAAAAAGAGCTGGCCGATCGCATGATCGCGCGTCCTCGGTCGAAGGACTACGGCTCGCTTTCGCTTTGGGTACAAAGTCAATGCCGCGTCAAGATCGCCAGAACCTTGCCGCCGAGCGTGTTCTGGCCGCGTCCGAAGGTGACCTCGGCGATCGTCAGGTTGCAATTCGATCCGGCCCTGCGTGCCCAAATCTTCGATCGCGAATTCTTCCACCTATTCGTGCGACGGTTGTTTCTGCATCGGCGCAAATTCCTTCGCGCGCAGGTGCTCAGCACACTTGGCCGTAAGGCATCTAAAGAAGCCGTCGATCGCGTGCTGGCCGAGCTGAATCTCGAACCGCAGCAGCGGGCGGAAGAACTGACGCTGGAAACCATCCTCGCGTTGGCGAAGGCCTGTCGGCCGCTGGTCGACAAGCTTTGACCGAACGATCGAATCGGTTGACGATCGAATCGGCGCAAATCTATTATGGGATTGTCGTCGGCCCGACCTGTGACGGGTCGGTGCCGATCTCGTCCACTTTTCAAACCTCTTTTTTTCTCTTGTCCCAGCGCCGGTTTCGGAGAAGAACGAGCATGGAATTCATCGAGATGTCGGGCAAGCAATTGCTTCGCGTGGTCAACGAAGGCGGGCCGTCGCCCGAACAGTTGAAGGCGGTCGGTCTGACCGACGAAAGCGTCGTCCGCGTGAACAAGCAAGGAGACATCGAAATCCGCCGCACCGACCGCTGGGACCTGATCGGCGGCTTGCTCGGCGATTACGAAGCCCGCATCCGTCGCGAAACCGGCTTGGACTGGGCCAGCCCGTATTGATTCCTGATTCCCGCGGTATGTCGTGGGGCGTCGCTCGCTTCAGTTCACGACGTTCCGCAACGGTTCTCCCAAGATCGCCCGGCGTGCCGCTTCGGCCGTCTTGCGGCGGATGTCTTCCAACCCCTCGACACAATAGAAAGCGGCATGCGGATTGATGATGAGCCGATCGTGTGCCGGGTGATCGGGATTCCGCCATGCGACGATCAGCGGATCGTCGTCAGACGGCGGTTCTTGGGGTAATACATCCAATCCGGCCCCCGCCAAATGGCCCGATTCGATCGCCGCCAAAACGGCCGCCGGATCGACGATCGCCCCCCGTGCGGTATTCACCAAGTACGCCCCCTTCGGCATCGCCGCGACGGCTCGGGCATCGATCATGCCTCGCGTTTCGTCGGTCGCCGGGCAATGGATGCTGAGAATGTGGACCTGCGACAACAGCTCGGTCAAGGTTTCCGCCCGCCGAATTCCCAACGCCCGATCATACCCGTCGGGTTTGTACGGATCGTAGAACACGACATCCATCCCCAGCGCCTTGGCCCGGCAGGCCGCCGCCGTACCGATGCGTCCCAGCCCGACGATGCCGAACACGCGGCCGCGAAGCCGAGCGATCGGCACCGCTTGTTCGTAGCTCCACGGGCCGTGTCCGCGTTTCAGCCGGGAGTTGAGCAAATGAATGCCCCGCGCCAAGGCGAGCGCCATGCCGATCGCGGTATCGGCGACTTCCTCGGAACCGTAGTCGGGAACATTGGCCAAGGGAATGCCGCGTCGCCGAGCTGCCTCGCCGTCGACGTTGTCGATTCCCACCCCCGCCCGCACGATCAAGCGACAACGCCGCAACCGATCGATGGTCGCCTGCGTCAGACACAGCTCGTGGAAGACGATCAAGACATCGGCATCTTCGACCAAGCCCGTCAGTTCGCTTTCGCGGTGTTTCGCCAGTGCCTCGACCTCGGCGACGTCTTGAAGAATCCGACGTTCGATCGCCAAATCGTCGTCGATGAAGTCGGTCAACACGACTCTTGTCTTGCCACCCATATTCACCACTCCCCCTTGCTTACCGGCACGCCGCTTTTTGACAGTCGCCGAAGCACCACGCTCCCGAGCTTCCAAGAGCTACCCAGTTTTACAGGAGGGTCGGTGCAAAGCAACTGGTCTAGACACGCAAAGCCCAAGCGCGGTACGGTACGATTGTGATCAAGGCGACTCGACGCTCGCAGGGAAGGCATCCTCGTTACCAAGGCAGACAACGAGGCCCCCCGCTTTCCGCGAGCTTGTCATCGCATGCAATTTGCCATTTGGAGAGCCGATCGGGCAGGAGGCCTATACTCATGAATTTCTTTGCGTGGATTCGGGAAGGAGTCCGTCAGGCCGTGTTGTTGGGCGTTGCCGATGCGGTCGACAATTTGGGCACGCCGCCTGAGGCCGGCGATTACAAGCAACACATCGCCGAAGCCATCCAAAGTTCGCCGCAGGCCATCGCCTCGCGACGCCTGACCAAAACAGGCTCGCGGCGGAAAAAACTGGGGCGCAGCCTCGAACAAATCCAAGCGGTAGGCATGGAAAAAGCCGAAGGTGCCGCCTGAGATCTCCCCTCGCCAGGAGGTCTCCTTGACCGGCACGGTCGCTATAATCCGCGTCGTCGATGCAACATCACCCATGGTCCCGGCCCTTTGCGGGCCGGATCAACAAATATTCGGATCAACGAAGAGCTAGATTTTTTCGGGCAGATTTCGCCGACACGGTGCTGAAGACAGTAACGCTCTCACGAACTCGGCAACCGAACGGCCCGTTGTCGTCCGAAACCCCGCTCGTTCTTCGTTTGGTGATGTGAGCGGCTCGTAGACAAGGGACGCAACCGTGCCTCAATTGATGAACTATGTGCCCGGGGGCAACGCGGCGGTCGACGCCGTCGCGCGGCGCATCGACGAGATCTCGACGCTGCCGCACGTTGCGATTCGTATCTTGCAGATCGCCAATGATCCCACTTCGTGCGCGGCAGACCTGACGATCGCAATGGAAAGCGATACCGCGCTTTCCGCACGCGTGTTGCGGTTCGTGAACTCATCGGCTTACGGCCTGCGGGAAAAGATCACGAATCTCCAGCAGGCGATCGCCTACCTGGGCGTCAAGGCGATCCGCAATCTCGCCCTGACGGCCAGCGTCAGCGAATTGTTCAAGGTCGATGAAACGATCGGCACGTACAAGCGAAGCGAGCTGTGGCGGCATCTGGTTTCGGTGGCCGTCATCGCCCGCCTGATCGCCCGCAAACTCGGCCACACCAATGCCGAGGACATGTTTCTCGCCGGTTTACTACACGATATCGGCATCATTCTCGAAGACCAGCACATTCACACGTCGTTCTGCCGGGTAATCGACCGACTGACCGACGAAACACCGCTATGCGCCGTCGAGAAAAACGTGCTGGCATTCGATCATTCGATGCTCGGCGAATGCCTGGGGAAACTCTGGGGCTTCCCCGAAGGCGTGAAAGACACGATTCGCTATCACCACATGTCGGTCAATTACCGCGGCAAACATGCCGACGTCGTCCGCTGCGTCGAGCTGGCCAACGCCCTTTGCAGCAACAAGGGCATTACCTCGGTCGGCCGCAATTTGACCGTTCTTTCGAAGCAATTACTACAATCGCTGCGTATCACACCGCCGCTGTTGCGGGACATCATGACGTTGTTCGACGAAGAGCTGGAAGACCACAAACACCTGATCGCTCTTGCGTGATTCGAGCCGTCGCCGTCGCTTGATTCCCCTTTCGGCGCGACGTTTTCTTGGCGGTGTCGACCTCCGGTGTCGGCGCGGCTTTTCGGTGTTTTCGGTTCGTCTTGGCCGTTCGGTTGACTCACCGTGCCGGGCCAACCACAGTGGAGGTGGCTTTCGTCCCGACTTTCTTGCCCGTGCGCCGGGGTCTTCTTTTGCAATGCCAAAGACAGCTTCGTCGCGGAATGATCGACTTTTAGCTTGCGTTGTGGGGGAACACGATGACGTCATACGATGATGATCGTTGGAATCACCGGTCGGCCACGTCGGAATCGCGATCCGGCATGATGGGTGGACTCATCGCGGCGATGATGGTCGCGTGTGCCTGGCTTCCGGTAACAGCATCGCACGCCGCCGAGCGGGTGAACGTCATTTTCATCTTGGCCGACGATCTCGGTTGGGCCGAGCTCGGATGTTACGGCAATACGTTCAACGAAACACCGAACCTCGACCAAATGGCCCGCGAGGGAATGCGGTTCACCCAAGCATATGCCGCCGCACCGGTATGTTCCCCGACGCGAGCGGCTTTCATGACGGGCCAAGTTCCCGCTCGCGTGGGCATCACCGACTATCTTCGACCGAACGATCCGAAGCACCTTTCCACCGAATTGACGACCGTCGCCGAGGCATTCCGCGCGGCCGGATACACGACCGGCATGATCGGCAAGTGGCATCTGACCGGCTACGAACATCACGGTGCCGTCGAAATTCGACCGCAAGCCCACGGCTTTCAGGAAGTCTTGGTCTCGGAGCGTCGGGGAATCGCGGGCGGCAGCTATTTCTGGCCCTACCACTTCAATCCGGCAATCAAGCAACGCTTGCCCAAGGAACACCTGATCGACCGGATGAACCTCGAGGCCGTGGAATTCATCGACCGGCACCACGACGAACCGTTTTTCCTGTACTTATCGCACTATGCCGTACACACGCGGCTCGTCGGACGGCCCGACTTGGTAGCCAAATACGAAAAGAAACTTGCCGATTTTCCCGACGCCGCCGAACGCAAGCGGAATCCGCATCTTGCCGCGCAACTGCAATTGATCGACGAAGGTGTCGGCATGATTTACGAGCGATTGAAACGCTACGGAATCGACGACAAGACACTCGTCGTATTCACCTCGGACAACGGTGGGGAAGATCGCGTCACCTCGAACGCTCCCTTGCGGGCGGGCAAGTCCACCTTGTACGAAGGCGGCGTCCGCGAACCGATGATCGTCCGTCTGCCGGGCCGCGTTCCCCCGGGAACGACGTGCCGTCAGCCGGTTTCCACGATCGATTTCTTTCCCACCTTCGCCGAGATATGCGGCCTCGAAATACCCGCCTCACAGCCGGTCGACGGCATCTCGTTACGAAGCGTGTGGGAAGATCCGCAAACCAAACTGCCCGATCGACCGTTGTGGTGGCACTACCCGCTGGAAAAACCGCACTTCTTAGGAGGCCGCTCGGCCGGTTCCATCCGCCACGGCGACTGGAAGCTGATTCAGTTCTTCGACACCGGCGAGATCGAGTTGTACAACCTCGCCGACGATCTCGGGGAAACCCGCGACCTGGCCGATACGCACCCCGAAACCGTCGAACGCCTGCTGGGCGAACTGAATCGTCTCCGTCGCGAGGCGGGCGCCGAGATGCCGCCCATCCCTTCGGCGCCGTAAGATCATCCGCCCTTAGCGTCGGCGCAAATCCATGACCGCATCGTGGCC
>CAYVVR010000023.1:0-12914 GCA_964454655.1 uncultured Planctomycetaceae bacterium
CCCTTCGCGAGGATTGCAACCGCCATACATGCCCACATTGCCCATACAGCCCACATTTTCGGCCGAGCAGCCGGTGTTTCTCGATCGTTCTGGGCGTCGTCGGCGACGTGGTCGCTTCGTAGGCCGACAACCGGTCCATAGGCGACGACGAACGCCAGCATGGTCCCCACCGTCAGCAAGGTAAGAGCGGCATCGACGGTCGCCGCCCTTGCGGAAACGACGTACAACAAGTTCGACATCGCCATCACCGTTCCCCAAAAAGCGACCTTGCGGGAAAACAGGCGACGTCCCAGCTCGTAGGTGGCCCACGCGGCCAAAACCGCGGCTACGGCCGAAAGAAATCGGGCGCCCAGCTCGGTATAGCCGAACAGACCGAAACCCGACATCATCATCCAGAACATCAACGGCGGCTTGTCGGGGAACATCTCGCCGTTGTAGCGGGGAACGACCCAGTCGTTTCGCTGGATCATCTCGCGGGCGCAGGCGGCATAAATCGGCTCGTCTTCGTCCCATAATCCCGGCCCGCCGAGATTCGTGAAAAACAAGATGCCGCCGATCACGGCGATCCATGCCCAATCCCATGCGCGTTCCCGCATCGCTTTGCGACTCCTTTTCGCGGCTTGTACGCCCGCAACTTTTCGCATCCACCCCGAACAGTGCAGTTTAGCGCACCGGCATGCTTTACCCAATATCAATTCCGCAGGCCGAAGGGATCGACTTCCCTCGGCACCTCGGCCGCGGGGAGGAACCGATCTTGACACAAGCGGCGGGCGAATCTACCACCCGCGTATGGTCGACAAAGCGCATACCGACAATCCCGACACCGCCGTTCGAGCCGGCGCGCCGCGATTCACCGAGCCGAGGATGTCCCCGGTCGTGTGGGGGTGGATCGTCGTGTTCGTCGTGGCGGCGCCGATCGCCTTTTCCATCGACCTACCCGCTGCCGGGTGGTTTCACGCAGGCAACGTCCCCAAGGCGTTTCGCGAGATATTCGCCCTGTCGGAGGTCTTCGGGCACGGGTTGGGGGTCGTGTTGATCGTCGCGACGGTTTGGGCGCTCGACGCTCGCCGCCGTTGGGCCGTACCGCGACTGCTGGCCGGGGCCTGGTGTGCCGGTTTGGCCGCCGACGTGATCAAGGCGTTGGTCGGTCGCATCCGGCCGCGCGATTTGCTCGCCCCCGGGCACCCGATCGTTCATTCGGTGTGGAACACGTTCACCGGATGGCTGCCCGTCGTTCATGCCGACGTGCACGGCCACAGCTTCCCGTCGGCGCACACAGCCACGGCTTTCGGGCTGGCGGTTTCGCTGGCGTCGATCTATCCGCGGGGTGCGTGGTGGTTCTACGTCCTCGCCTGCCTGGTGGCTTGCCAGCGATTGGATTGCTCGGCCCATTATCCCAGCGACGTGTTGGCCGGTGCCGCGGTCGGATTGTTGATCGGCGTCATCCACCGAAACGCGACCCTGCAAAGCCGCTGGTGGCAAGACATCGAACATCGCCTGGGCCGCCGAGAACCGTAATCGCTCCAAATATCTGCAACGAACACCATGCGATTAGCCGCGTTATCGCACGATATTTCGCTTCCTCGCAAACCTTCGGCCCCGCCGTGGGCGATTGCTTGGGGTAGGCGGCTGTTCGCGTATCGCAACTGGGTGTTCGCTCCGGTCGCATGCGGCTTGTTTCTGCACGCATGGCGCATGCAAACCGTACCGTGCACCACGTTCGACATCGTCGGCTTCGCCCTGGGGGCCGCGATTGCCGCTTGGGCGGCGGCCGTTCGAGTAGGTTGCGCCGGAAGCGTGTTGCCCGACAGTTGCGGACGCGGACGCGCCTTTCGCGCCGAACGCCTAATCACCGTCGGCTGGTACGCCGCTTGTCGCAATCCGCTGTACTTGGCAAATGCGATGCTGTGGGCGGCCGGTTGCCTGTTTGCTCGGGCGCCGTGGGCGGTCGTCCCCACGGTCGCCTTCGTTCTGGGCATGTACCGGTTGATGCTTGTCGCCGAGGAAGATTTCCTGCGTCGGCGATTCCAAGCGGCTTACCTCGAATACTGCCGCCGGGTTCCGCGGTTTCTTCCACGCCCGAATCGGTTTCGCTCGGCACCGGTTGAAAAGACGTCCGAACATCGCCCGTTCTCATTGCGACAAGCGATCTTCCGCGAGCACGACACGTTGGCTTTGTTGCTTGTCGGCGCCTGGACGCTTTGCGGAATCGCCGGGGGCGGTTGGCAGGTTCCCCGATGGCGATTGATGATCGACTCGATACCGGCACTTGTTTTCGTCGCGACGGCATGGCCGGCCGTCAAACTCTGGAAACAAGCGATCCGGCGTCGCAGCGCGTAAAAACGGCGGTCTCCGATCGAATCCAACCGAAAACCGCCGCGAAAGGCTTTCTCCACCCCGCAACAATGGTGTTGCCGCGAGGTTCACAAGGCGTCTGAGATCGTCTCAGGCCTTCACACTTCTTGCAGCTTGCGACAGATCGCGTCGGCCATTTCTTGCGTTCCGACGGCCGTCGGATCGTCGCGGGTGGGCTTCATGTCGTAGGTGACGTCTTTGCCCTCGGCGATGACGGCCGCGACGGCCTTCTCGAGCCGATCGGCCGCTTCGTTTTCCTTCAGGTACCGCAACATCAGCATTCCCGAGAGAATCAACGCCGTCGGGTTGACCTTGTTTTGGCCCTTGTACTTCGGCGCGCTTCCGTGGGTCGCCTCGAAGACGGCCCCGTCTTCCCCGATGTTGGCGCCGGGGGCCACGCCCAAGCCGCCGACCAATCCTGCCGCCAGGTCGCTGAGGATGTCGCCGTACAGGTTCGGCAACACGATCACGTCGTACAGCTCCGGCTTCTGAACGAGCTGCATGCACATGTTGTCGACGATACGGTCTTCGAATTCGATGTCGGGGAATTCTTCGGCGACCTTGCGAGCGACCTCGAGATACAGGCCGTCGGAATATTTCATGATGTTCGCCTTGTGGACGGCGGTGACCTTCTTCCGCCCGTTTTCCTGCGCGTAACGGAAGGCGAACCGCACGATCCGCTCGGTCCCCGACACGCTGATCGGCTTGATCGAAATGCCCGTCTCGTCGCGACCGGTGCGAATCGGCCGATCGGGCGAAAGCCGATTGATCGTGTCGATCAACTCGCCGGTGGCCTCTTGCCCGCGTTCAAACTCGATTCCGGCGTACAAGTCTTCGGTGTTTTCACGAACGATCACCAAGTCGACCGGCACGCTACTGAAGAAACTGCGGACACCGGGATAATACTTGCACGGCCGCAAGCACGCGTACAGGTTCAAGGCTTGGCGCAGGTGGACGTTGATGCTGCGGAACCCGGTCCCCACGGGCGTGGTGATGGGGGCTTTCAAGGCACACCGGGTGCGCCGGATGCTTTCCATCACCGAGTCGGGTAGCGGCGTACCGGTCCGCTCCATGACGTCGACTCCGGCCTCCTGCACATCCCAATTGATTTCCACGCCGGTCGCATCGATGCAGCGGCGAGCCGCTTCAGCCAACTCGGGCCCCACGCCGTCACCGGTGATCAGGGTAACCTCATGCGCCATGAACTACGTCTCCTCGATTCGTACGGTCGGAATGACAACTGGACGGTCGCACCGTGCACTCGCTAGGGCGACTCGATCATCTACACCACATAAACAGGTGGCGTCCTCCCACCAGGCAGGGATCGCCCCTGGAAAGAACTTCATTGGAAGCCGTTCGGTGCCGATTCTCAATCCCCCCAACAGGATGAGCCGACACACAACCGCCTCGCGATTGCCTTTGGGACAAGCCGGTATTGTACCCAAAACTGCCGACTTTTTGCATCTTTGTCTGCCAAAATTCGCAATTGCGGTGAAGCGATTCGCTGTTCGGCGGGAAAAAAGTGCAACAAACCCCCGGTCTCGGTAACAACTTTCCACAACGCGGCGCTTCTGCGCGGCACACTCTTGGTGGCTGGTGTCACCCGGTCGCCGGATTATAATGGCGATTTGTCCTACCGAAAATCACGCGGGGTGACAGTCACTTACGATCTGCGGAAGCGTCGGTTGTCGGTCGCGACCGGGCCCCCTGCCCTCGCCCTTCGATCGGGGCAGGATTCTTGGACGACGGACCGGTCATCCCGATTCGATGCGGTCGCGACATGCCGCCGCCCGGTGCGGCGTCGCCGCTGAGAAGGCGGCGACAAGCGGGCCACTCGGTTCGGACGTCCGTACACCGGCGTTCGACGATATCGCGTTGAGAATCATCCTGGGGAGCCGATTCCGATGAATGCCGAGTACAACAGTGAACAAAGTCCTCAAACCGAGGTCATGATCGAGGCGGTCGGCCTCTCGAAGTACTACGGCGATTTCGCCGCGATCGAAAACGTCAACTTCTCCATCCGCAAGGGCGAGGTGGTCGCCTTTCTCGGCCCCAACGGTGCCGGAAAGAGCACGACCATGAAGTTGCTCACCGGCTACTTGGCTCCGAGTTCCGGCGTCGCCCGCATCGCCGGGTACGACATGGCCGAGCAGCGACTCCTCGGCTCGAGACACCTGGGATACTTGCCGGAAAACGGCCCCCTGTATGCCGACATGAGCCCGCGGGCGCTGTTGAAATTCTTCGGCGAACTGCGAGGCTACACGGGCAACGCATTGACCGAACGCATCAACAGCGTGCTCGACTTGTGCAACCTGTGGGACGTCGTCGGCAAGCCGATCGGCAAATTGTCTCGCGGTTATCGACAACGGGTGGGCATGGCCCAAGTCCTTTTGCACGAACCGAGCGTGCTGATCCTCGACGAACCGACCGCCGGGTTGGATCCCAACCAGATCCACGAAGTTCGTGAAACGATCCACAAGCTGAAAACCCAGGGGAAGACGATCCTCCTCTCGACGCACATCTTGCAAGAGGTCGAAGCGATGGCCTCGCGCGTGCTGTTCATCAGCGAAGGCCGACTCGTTTTCGACGGGCCGGTGAACGAGTTCGCCGAAAGCGGCAAAACGCTCGAAGAGCGGTTCCGCGAACTCAGCGCCGCGGCCGTCGATTGAACGCGCGGCGTCGGCCTCGGATTTCGGTGTGCGATCCATCCCGACCACACATACTCGTAAACAGCGGCAACAACCATGAACACCAAGGTCTTGCTTTCGGTTCTGAAGCGGAACTTTCTGAGTTATTTCGCCAGCCCCACGGCCTACCTGTTCATCTGCGTGTTCGTTGCAATGAGCACCGTCGCCGCGTTTTGGCCGAACGAGTTCTTCTCGGCCAACCTGGCGACCCTCGATCAGTTGAACAAGTACCTGCCCTACGTGATGCTGATCTTCATTCCGGCCGTCACCATGGGCATTTGGGCCGATGAACGCCGTCAAGGTACCGACGAACTGCTGCTTACCCAACCGGCGGCCGACCTGGAAATCGTCATCGGAAAATACCTTGCCGCGGTCGCCATCTTCACGGTATCGCTGTTGTTCTCGTTCGTATGCAACACCGCCGTGCTCGAAAGCATTTCGCTCGGCGGTGCCGATTCGGGATTGATCGCCGGCACGTACGTCGGTTACTGGCTGGTCGGCCTCGCCATGTTGGCGATCGGCATGATCGCCTCGTTCCTGACGGGCAACTTGACGGTTGCCTACATCTTGGGCGTACTGTTCAACCTGCCGCTGGTGTTCTTGGCGTTTTCCGACGTGTTGCTCTCGCCCGAGACCGCCATGGCGATCAAGTCGTGGAGCATCTCGTGGCAACTCGAACCGTTCACACGCGGTTTGCTCACGTTGTCGGGCGTGTTCTATTTCGTCCTCATCGCCGCCGTGATGATTTACTTGGCGATGGTGTTGATCGGGCGACGTCACTGGCCGACCGGCGAATCGCGATTTCCGGCGAGCGTCGTGTACGTGTTGCTGCATCTGTGCTGGATCTTCACGTTCGCCGCGGGCGGCATCGTCTTGCGTGAATTCATCGGCAATCCGGTGACGTTCACCACGCTGCTGGTGCTCGGATACTTGATCGTTCATCTCGCCCTCTTGTGGATGTGGTCGGTCAATCCGAATCGAGGCCCGATCACCGCGGTCCACATGGTCATCCCGCTCGCCCACGTCGTCCTCGTGCTGGCCTGGACGATCGCCATCATCGTCTTGAAGAAAAACGGGCAGTGGACCGGCACCACTCAGGGAATCATGCTGGGAATCTGGGCATTGCTCATCGTCGCCGGCGCGGCCGCCTGGTGGCGTTTCCCGCGTCAATGGTCGCTGATGCCGGGCCACTTCATCTTGCGGGTGGCGACCTTGTTGGTCGTCGCGGCATCGCTGGTGGGCTTGGTTCGCCTGTACGATGTCCGCCTCGACGTGACCGAAGCGCAATTGGCATCGTTGGCCCGCGACACCCGCAACCTGTTGGCCGAACTCCCCGACGATGCCAACATCGTCATCGAGGCGTTCATCAGCCCGGAGGTGCCCGAAGAATACGTTCAAACACGCCAAGCGTTGATCGAGACCTTGCGTGAATTCGACGCCCGCAGCCCCAAGATTCGCGTGTTGATCAACGACACGGAGTTGCATTCCGCCGAAGCGATGCGGGCGAACGAGAGCTTCGACATCTCGCCCCGGCGAGTCACCTCCCAGGAACAAGGCCGGTATGTCGACAAAGAGATTTTCATGGGCGTGGTCGTCAAGAACGGATTGCAAAAGGTCGTCATCCCGTTCGTCGACCGCGGAACACCCGTCGAATATGAATTGATCCGCTCGATCGGCACGGTGACGCAGGCCGAGCGCAAGCGATTGGGCATCCTCGAAACCGATGCCCATTTGTTCGGCCAGTTCAGCTTCCAGGGCGGCGGCGATCGTTGGGCGATCGTCGAAGAACTCGAGAAGCAATACGACGTTTCGCGCGTCACGCCGAGCGATCTGGTCACCAACGACGAAGAACGCCTGAAGGCCGGTTACAAGGCCCTCGGCTTGGACGAAGAACCGACCGACGAAGACATCCTTCGCAAGGGTATCGAACTGCTCGACCTGGCGACGACCGTCGATAAGCTCACCGACGAGCAAAAAGAGGAATGCCGCAAAAAGGTCGAAGAAGAAGCCCGCAAAAAGGGCTTGTACGACGTCATCTTGGCCGTGCAACCGTCGTCGCTTTCGCCGGAAGACATGGTTCGCTTCATTGCGGCCGTCAGCTACGGCCAACCAATGGTGATCTGCGAAGATCCCTTCGCCCTGTTCGGACGCGGCGTGCCCGGCACGACCGAACCGCGGCAGGCTCCCAACCCCATGTTCGGCGGTTCGCCGCCTCCGAAGGGCGACATCTCGCCGTTGTGGGATAAGCTGGGCATCACGTTCCACGGTGAATCGTGCGTCTACCAACGGTACAACCCGATCAAACGGTTGTCGATCTTCGACCAGCGGCCCGAATTCGTCTTTGTCGACAGCGAAAAATTCCCGGACGGTCTGGCCGATCATCCGATCACCGAACGGTTGCCGCGGTTGCTGTTCCCGTTCCCCGGCTGGATCGAAAAGAAAAACGCCAGCGACATGACCGTCACGCCGTTGGTCCGCACCGGGAATGAAAACACGGGAATCGTGCCGTTCAGCGAAATCGTGATTCCCAACTTCTTCGGCGGTCCGTCGCAACTCAACCCCAATCCGCGGCGCCAGATGAAGAACGAGCCGTACATTTTGGCGGCGTACATCGAGGGCCGCTTGCCCGAGCAAAAGATCGAAGAGCCGGAAGGCGACGGTCCTTCCGATCAACCCACGGCGACCGATGTCCCCGACAAGAAACACGACGTGCGGGTCGTGCTGGTCGCCGACAGCGACGTGCTGCAAAACACGTTCTTCGAACTACGGCGTCAAGGTTTGCCGCCCGAAGCCGGGTTCGACATGAACTTCGGTAACGTTGAATTCATTCTCAATGCCATCGACCACGTGGCGGGCGACCAGCGGTTCATCGCCATTCGCAAGCGTCGTCCGAACTATCCCACCCTCAAGGCGATCGACCTGGCCACGCGCGATGCGCGCGAACAAACCGCGAAACGAATCAACGAACTGCGTGAGCGGTACGACGCGATCGAAAAGGAAGAAGACGAAAAAATCGAAAAGGAAATCGAGAAGATTCGCGCCGAACTGGAAGAAAAACAGGTGGCCGTCGACGAGATTCTTCGCCGCGTGGCGATCGCCCAACGCGACGCCGAGCGACGCAAGGCCGTCAGGGTCGAACAGGAACGCGAACGCATCGAGGCCGAAATCAACCGCATCGAAACCGAACTGGCGCTGCAAGTGCAACGCACGCAACGCATCTACAAGATGGTCTCGGTGTTCGTCCCGCCGTTGTTCCCCTTGGCGTTGGCGGTCATCGTTTTCGCTTGGCGACGTGCCGGTGAACTTCAGGGCGTTTCCGAGCGACGTCGCCGCTCGCGGACGTAAACGCCCGCCGGCGATCGAGCAATCCGTAGAGAAAAACATCCGACACGAGGATAAACGGCAAGGAGATTCGGTGTTATGACCCAAACCTTGCGAACCGCAGTTTTCACGGTGGCGGCCCTGGTTGCCGTCGGTATCACCGCAACGGCCTACAAGCTGTCGGCACCGGCTCCCGAACTCAGCGGTGCCGAGGCGATGCGGAACAAGACGTTGTTCCCGAAGTTTGAAAGGGCACTGGATGCCGTCGAGCTCGAAATCATCGAGTTCGACCCCGAAACGGCCGCCATCATTCCCTTCAAGGTGGCGCAAGTCGACGGCAAGTGGTCGATTCCCAGCCACGAAAACTATCCCGCCGATGCGAAGGACCACCTAGCCGCCGCCGCCACGTCGTTGATCGGCCTGAAAGTCCTCGACGTCGTCGCCGAATCGGCCGGGCAGAAGAAGCAAGCCGAGTTCGGCGTCGTCGAACCGAATGCTGAAAAACTCACCGCCGGCGCCACCGGGGTCGGCAAGCGGGTCATCATGCGGGACGCCAGCGGAAACACGCTGGCCGACCTGATCATCGGTAACGAGGTGCCCGGCGCCGACGATCAACGGTACGTGCGAGTGACCGGCGAAGAACCGATCTACGTCGTCAAACTCGACCCGTCGGAACTCAGCTCCGACTTCGGCGACTGGATCGAGAAGGATCTCTTACAACTGAACCCGTGGGATATCGACGACATCCGCTTGAACGACTACTCGTTCGACGCCGTCAGCAGCGCGTTGGATCCGCGATCGCGGATTCACTTGGACTACAACGACATGGGCGATCCTCGCTGGTCGGTCGTCGAATGGAAAACCTTCGACAAGAAAACCGGAACGTGGGTCGATACGCCGGTTCCCGAAGGCAAAGAGCTCGACACGTCGAAGCTCGACGCCATGCGCACGGCCCTCGACGATTTGAAGATCATCGACGTGCGTCGCAAACCGAAAGCCGTCGGCGAATCGCTGGCGGCGGGCGAGATCAAGGTCGACCAAGAAACGGCCGAGTCCCTCGCCTCGCACGGCTATTACATGGTCAACGCGTTGCAATACTTCCAGTTCTTCCCGCCTTCCGACGATTCGGAGCTGAAACGCCCCGTAGAACTGATCAGCTCCGAGGGTGAAGTTCGTGTGGGCATGAAAGACGGTGTTCGCTACGTGTTGCGATTCGGAACCGTCGCCGAGGCCCGCGGCAAGCAAGACGACGAATCGGACGGCGGCGTCAATCGCTACGTCATGGTGATGGCCGAGTATGATCCGACGTTGATTCCCAAGCCGGAACTCGAACCGTTGCCGGAACTTCCCGCCGAAGACGCCAAGGCCGACGAAAACGCCCAAGCGGACGAAAACGCGGAAGCGCAGGAAGCCGCCGCAGACGGCGAAGGCGAAGCCTCGTCGGATGACGCCTCCAACGAGACGTCGAACGCCGACGACATCAAGGCCGAACGCGAGCGCATCGAGAAAGAAAACAAGCGCAAGCAAGAGGAGTACGACGAAAAAGTCAAAAAGGCCCAAGAGCGCGTCAAGGAATTGAACGCCCGCTTCGCCGACTGGTACTACATCGTCTCCGACAAGGTCTACCAAGACATTCACCTCACCGGCGACGCGATCCTGAAAGACAAGGAACCGGAAGACACCGGTGACGACACCACGACCGACTCGCTGCCGGAAAGCGAAGCGTCGAACTTCGGCGGGGCGAACCTGACGCCGGTCGCTCCGGCCGAAGAAGAAAACGCCGAACCGGCCGCCGGTGAATCGTCGAGCGAAAGCGAACAGGCCGCCCCGGCCGAGGCGACCGAAACCGAGCCGAGCGACCCCCAACCGGCACCCGAGGCCGAAAGCGAAGCACCGGCCGATACCCAGCCGGCCGACGAACCGGCAACCGAAAACGACAATGAGGCGAGCGATTCGGACAATCCGCTTCGCTGACCTCGATCCGCCGGACGAGCATTCGCGTCAAGCAGTACAAAACAAGGGCCGAGAACGACACGCTCGGCCCTTGTTTTTTCTTTCGTTTGTCTTGTCGTGCACCCGATTCGGTGCGTGCGACAGGTCTTCTCAGCGAATTCCGGCGGTAACGTCGTCCGGGATCATCTGCTGCTGATACACTAGGTAATCGATGTCGTCACCCATGAAGACGGCGTGGCCGTCGGCGTAAGCAACGATGAAGCCTCCGGGGTGCAGGCTCGACGGTCGAGCATAGCGTACCGGCGGATTGTCCCTCGGGAAGGGGACCAGATCGGTCGTGCACCTGTTCGGTGCGACGACGTTTCCGTCCGTCGAACCGCACGCCCCTTCTGTTTGCGTAAAAAGCATGCCGACGTCGGCCTCGCGCACCGGCCGCAACGCGCCGGCACCGTCTATCGGCACGAAGTAGGTCGCTTGAAGATTCTCACCCAGAAGCAACGTGAACTGCTGCCCGTCGGGAATCTTGTCGAGCTTGACCTTGATGCGGGTAGACGGTTGGTTGGGGAAATTGACCGTGTCGTGATTGAAGAAGAGCGCGAATTGGGCCCCCTCGTTTGTCGGGACTCCCTTCACGTTGAACGTCGTCCCGTCGGGAATCCCGCAGTTGACGACGTAACTCAGCGGACAGAAGGAATCCGTCCGTTCGCCCACCGGGCACAGCAACTCGGGGACGGCGTATTCGTCCGGCGGCGTCGGCAAGTTTCCCTGCCGCACATTGCGCCACACATCGGTATGTTCGGTATAGGGGGCGATCATCAACACCCAGCTCAAGTTGCCCACACTACCGAAACTATCGACGTAGCCGGGAAGTTGATCTTTTGCCAATTCGTATTCGTGAATGGCATTGGCCAGATTGTGCAGGCGGTCGGTGCAGGTCGTTTGACGCGCCCGCGCCCTGGCCGAAAGAATGGCCGGTACCGTCAGCGCCACCAGCATCGCGATGACGACGATCACGACCAACAATTCCACCAACGTGAAGCCGGTGCGTGCCTTTCCGCGCATGTTTCGTTCCCCTTCCGAATGAACACCGCGTCGCCTCGGCCGCCGCGATTCTTGCCGTTTTTTTCTTTCAGGCCCATCACACGACTCGGCCCGACGACGTCGGTCGACACCCTTGCTCTGAACGTCATTGTGACACAGCCACCCGGAACATGCCAGCGCCGAACCGTTCCTTCGCGTGTCGTCGGCGGTTCGCGCGTCCCGTGACCATTGCGCACCCCCCTCGTCTCAGGGGAGTGGCGACGTTTTTTCGAGTCGTTTTCGCACACCAGACGGCTATAATGCGGGTAACGCGACGAACTATCTGTGTGCAGTGAATCGTTGCCGCCGTGCGACGTTTCCTTGCGGTTCGGACGGCCGGCCGGTGCAGCCCTATTCTTGCGAGGCGAGTCATGGACGCGTTCCAGCGATCGATTCAAGCGGCACGGCGACGGCTGATCGTTCAGCGATTCCTCGAAGCCTTGGGCCCGGCGACGACTGCGGCCCTGTTCTTGGCCGCGGGGGTGAGCGTTTTTCAGCGTCTCGGGTTTCTTTCGTTCGATGTCGGTTGGATCATCGGGATCGCCCTCGCGCTCGCGGCGGTAGCGGCAGGCGGATGGGCATGGTGGACGCGCCCGCAACCACTCGACGCGGCTTACCTGATCGATCGCCGATTCGCCCTGGACGACCGTGTGGCCTCGGCGGTCAGTTTGTCGGAAGACGATCGCAGCCACCCCGTCGGCCAAGCGTTGGTGCGCGATACCGAGCGTCGGTTGCAACGCGTCGATGTCTCGTCGGGGTTCCCGGTCCGTCCGACACGGCGTTTGCTGTGGCCGCTTCCGGCGGCCGGTGCGTTACTGTTGATTCTCTTGTTCGTCTCGCCGGTGGGCGGTCGTTCGCGTTCATCGCAACCGCCGTCGACCGCCACGACGCAAACCGTCGAACCGATCCGCGAAGTCCGAGAGCATCTCATCGACCAACCGAACGCCGAAGAAGACTTGGATCCCCTCGAACAACACCTCCTCGAAGCCCGCGAAAAGCTTGCCCAACTGGCCGCCGAAGACCGCAAAGAGGCACTCGTCGAACTGAACGAACTCCGCAAAGAACTGGCGGAACGGCGTGAGGCGATTGCCGACCCGAACCGACTGGAGCGGCAATTGAAACAACTGGCGAACATCGATCGCGGCCCGGCCGACAAACTGGCCGACGCCTTGCGGCGGGGAGATCTCGAAGAAATCAATCGTGAAATCGAGAATCTCCGGCGGCAGCTCGAACAAGACGCGTTCGATCCGCAGGCCCAACAAGAGCTGGCGAACCAGCTCGACCAACTCCAAAAGTCGTTGCAAGAAATCGTCCAGAAACAACAAGAGGCCCAAAAACGTCTCGAACAGCAACTCGCCCAGGCGGAAGCGGCCGGCAATCGCGAGCTGGCCGAACAATTACGCAAACAGCTCGACGAAATGCAGAAGAACGGCAACCAGGTCGACGCCCTGAAGAAATTAGCCGAGCAGTTGAAGCAGGCCTCGAAGTGCGCTAAGTCGGGCCAGTGCAAAAATGCAG
>CAYVVR010000023.1:12924-15697 GCA_964454655.1 uncultured Planctomycetaceae bacterium
TCGCGAAACAAGCGAACCAGGCCCAACTTTTGGATCAAGCCTTGGCCGATCTCAAGCAACTTCAAAAACAAATGAATTGCAAGGCGTGCAACGGCAAAGGGTGCGGGCTATGCAACGGCAAAGCGGCCGCGATGAGCAGCGGTCTTGGTGAAGGCAGGGGCCGCGGGCCGCGTCCCATCGCCGAAGACGACGTCAAGTTCCGCGATTCGCAGGCCCCGGCCAAAGTCGGTCCCGGCGCCATCGTCGTCTCGGGCACCGCGGGCGGGCCGAATTTGCGAACCGGTGCCGTCGGTGCCATCCGCGGTGAAATCCAGCGACTCCAGGACGAACCGATCGATCCGTTGGCCACGCAACCGGTGCCCGCGCCGTACCGGGAACACACTCGCGAATACTTCGACGGTATCCGCGAATCCAACTGATACCGCAATCATCGCCGAATCGCCCAACGAACGACGCCCGAGGAGAGACCTTTGCCTTTCCCCTCGGGCGTTCGATTTCTTGTCGTCGAATGGTGCCGACCTGCGGCGACCGTCAGCCTTCGCCTTCGGTCTTGCTCGACGCGTCGGCCGCGGTTTCGATCACGTGATCGACGAGGCCGTAGTCTTTGGCCTCTTCGGCCGACATGAAACGGTCGCGGTCGGTATCTTGTTCGATCTTTTCGATCGGGTGTCCGGTGTGCTTCAAGAGGATCCGGTTCAACCGCTCTTTGATCTTCGCGAATTCCTTCGCGTGGATCATGATGTCGGTGGCGGTTCCCTCGGTACCGGCCAAGGGCTGATGGATCATGATCCGGGAATTCGGCAAGGCGAAGCGTTTACCCTTGGTTCCCGCGGCCAGCAGAACGGCACCCATCGAGGCCGCTTGCCCGATGCAATACGTGGCAACGTCGCAGCGAACGAATTGCATCGTGTCGTAGATGGCCAATCCGGCGGTCACCGCCCCGCCCGGCGAGTTGATGTACACGTGGATGTCGGCGTCGGGGTTGTCGGACTGAAGGAACAAGAGTTGGGCGACGACGGCGTTGGCGACCTCGTCGTTGATCGCCGAGCCGATGAACACGATTCGATCTTTCAGCAGGCGACTGTAGATGTCCATCGCCCGCTCTTCTCGCCCGCTCTTCTCGATAACGTAAGGAATCAGCGGCATGGAGGTCGACCTCCCTCGTAGCTGGTCAATGTTTTGCGGCAAAGATGTCCTGTCGATTCGGCACGTCGTTGCGGGATGCGGCACCGGCCGGGGCGCGGCTTCCCGCTCCGGCGGCGATTACAATTCGTCTTCCGATTCTTCGACGGATTGCTTCTGGAGGATATCGTCGACGAGCCCGTACTCTTTGGCCTCTTCGGCGCTCATGTAGAAATCGCGGTCGGTGTCCTTGGCGATCCGTTCGATGGGCTGCCCCGTGTGCTCGGCGAGAATCTGATTCAAGACCTCGCGCGTCTTGAGGATCTCTTGGGCCTGGATCTCGATGTCGGAAACCTGACCGCCCACCTGGCCGTACGGCTGATGGATCATGATCTTCGAGTGCGGCAGGGCGAATCGTTTCCCCTTGGCCCCTCCCGCCAACAGCACGGCCCCGCCGCTGGCGGCCAATCCCACACAATACGTGGCGACCGGGCAGGAAAGAATCTGCATCGTGTCGTAAATGGCCAACGTGGCGCTCACGCTGCCGCCGGGAGTATTGATGTAGAAGTGAATGTCCTTGCGGCGATTCTCGCTCTGCAAGTACAAGAGCTTCATGATGATCTCGTTCGCGTTGCCGTCGTGAATCACCCCTTGCAACAGGATGATCCGATTCTCCAGCAACAAGTCTCCCAGCGTCATCTGCCGCTGGCGCTGATAGTCGCGATAGCTTGCCATGGGCTCGATCACTTGCGATAAGATTTCGGGAAGTTCGGGATTCATCGATGTCCTTTTTTCGATCATCGGGTCGTCGAAACGACCAAATTCCAAATACCTTTTCGGCTGCTTTCAATCTGCGGCTTATCGTACCCCTTCACGAGGCACCTGAACACCCGGGCGGAAAAACGCTAGTGTAGCGTACCTCGGGCGATTTCCCCTAGGCGTCTTCGAACAGATTCGTATCACGTTTAGCCTCGGCTACGCTCGCCGCCAACTCCAGCTTTTGCAGATTGCGCAGCTTTTCTCGGTTGACAAGCAATCTACCGACGAAGCGGAATCTTCCGGCCGTGCGGGAGGAGACCGACCAAGACACCAAACCGTTTTCGGTGCAGCGAGGAAATCGCAGGCGGGTTATTCCATCTTAGGGGGGTGTCTCGTTCGGAGACAAGCCGGTTTGCCCAATCGCCGCAACCGCCCATCGCCCGTCCTCATCGCGCCGGACGTGAAATGTGGCTTTTCAACCATGCGACGATTTCCGTGTTGGCGGGCAGAAACGGCAACCTCGCCAGATCTTCGACCGACTTCCACTCGAACGGCGCCGACGGGTTCTTCCGGGTACCTTCTTTTGCCGGTGCCGCGAGAACGAAGTGCAAGATCACCTTCCGATGCGGATACACATGCTCGACCGTAGCCAACGCTTGCCGCACTCGAACCTCGATACCGGTCTCCTCGCGGCATTCCCGCATCGCCGCCTCGACGGGTGATTCACCGGAACGCAGCTTGCCGCCGGGAAACTCCCACAGCCCGCGATGCGCCGCGTCGTCCCGGGGCCCGACCAGCACGTATCCTCGATCGACGACCACCGCCACGCCGATCTCGACGGTTTCCAGCGCGTCGGCGGCGTCGTCCGATTTCGGGGGCGATGCGTCGTGAG
>CAYVVR010000024.1:0-2097 GCA_964454655.1 uncultured Planctomycetaceae bacterium
CGTTCGCCCAGGCCGGTCCGATACCGGTATAGGTCGTCTCAGGACCGGGCCGGTCGAAACCCGAGTACAAAATCGGCTTACCGTCGCGGGTTTGCGACGAACGATCGTAACCGGGCCGTTGCGGCACCTCGGGCGACGCTCCGTTGTCGCTCAAGAAGAAAATCAGCGTGTTGTCCAGTTCGCCGGTCTCCCGCAAGGTGTCGATCACCCGACCGATGCTTTGATCGACCCGATCGACCATCGCCGCATGGGTTTCCATTTTCGCCGCTTGAAAGGCCTTTTCCTCGGGCGAAAGAGCATCCCACTCGCGGCCCCGCGTCATCACCGGCGGCAACGGGGTATTCGCCGGGTCGAACAATCCCATCGCAACCTGGCGGGCGAAACGCCGTTTGCGAAGGGCATCCCACCCCTCGTCGTATTTCCCGCGGTACTTCGCGATATCTTCCGGCAGCGCATGCAGCGGCCAATGCGGGGCACAATGGGCAAAGTAAAGGAAGAACGGTCGGTCGTCGTCGGCCATCTCCTTCAAATAGCCGACGGCCTTGTCGGTGATGGCATTTGTGAAGTAGTAGTCGTCGGGCACATCGGCAACCGGCGTCGTCCCTTCCACCAAGGAAAACGGATCGAAGTAGTCGATCACGCCCCAGATGACGCCATAGTACCGCTGAAAGCCCCGGTTGGCCGGATACGTATCGATCGGCCCGAACGGGATTCCCGGATCGTACCGGTGATCGAGCCAACGCTGATGCAGCGCCGGATCGGACAACACGGTCGTATGCGTCAGGTGCCACTTGCCGACCATCGCCGTTTGATAACCGGCAAGCCGAAGGGCCTCGGCAATCGTGACGCAGTTTTTCTTGAGACTGCGGCCGTTGAAGACCAGCCCGACCTGGTGCGGATACAAGCCGGTCATCAGGCTCGCCCGCGTAGGACAACAGCGAGCACAGTTGTAAAACTCCGTGAACCGCACACCCCCGGCCGCGAGTCGGTCGATATTCGGGGTGTCGATCTCACCACCGAAACACCCCGGATCGGAAAATCCCATGTCGTCGGCCAAGATGATCACGATATTTGGGCGGGAATCGTCGGCGCAGACCGAATCGTCCCCGCCGACCGCGCCCATGGCGGCGAACACCCCGACAACAACGAACCATCGCAAAACGTTCATCCGTCGCTCTCCCCGGCTGTAGAAACGATCCCCCACATTCCGCTCGGGCTTTCCCAGCTTAATCGGAGCGTGCACGATCCGCACGCATTCCGCCGGCGCAGGAAATCTCCGAGGCGGCCTCCACAGCTTTATTGCCCGCATCCCTACCGAGCGCACGTGCCGCGCCGGTTACCGACTCATCGTCGATGGCGGGGCAGCCGAGAACACCATCGCGGCGTAAGAAAACAAGCCAAAGTGCCGCCGATGCAGACACGTAAAGACACACAGCTACTCGCCGACGCACGACAAGAAAAAAAGCGACCAGTTCCGGAGCCGCCACTCCTGAAAGCGATTCGTCGCGTTTCCCATCCCCGTTCGGTCCCTTCCAGTCGAAGCGGCCCCGAAGAACTGGTTCGCCCCCGTCCCATTCCGCCCGCATTCGGCGGAAGGAGTTTCCGTCGGCACTTTCGTGCTGTTGGTTCGTTCGGATGTGGAGCACATGGAAGGGCAAGCCCACCCCGGCGAAGAGCGGAAAACTCTCCGCCGGGCGTGTGCTCATGGGTGTTGTGCTCACCAGTCTATCTTAGGTCGTCTGCGGCTACGCACAATGAGAGAGAGCGTTTTTCTATTGAGATATTTTTCGGCCATTGCCGCGTCGTGCCTTCGTGCCGTGCATTTTCGAACACGCCGCAATTGAAGGGATTTCGCCACCTCAACCGATGCGTCCACAATTTACTTTGTCGCCAATCTCGACGCGATTTTGAGTTGCGTCATACGTTTTTTTGTACATCGTTGGTATAATGCCCACCCAGGTGCAATGTGAAATCGCCGTGCGCGGTCGAAAGCCTCTCCGACTGCCCTCGAATCACCTCCGCGGCAAGTCGGAGCGACGGCCGATCGGCTAAGAACTATTTCCGATTCTGCCGACAGCGACCGAAACGTTTTGAAAC